>DASSMG010000335.1:0-9238 GCA_035688995.1 Actinomycetota bacterium | reverse complement strand
GACGAGACGGTCGTACCGATCGGCGATCCGCACGAGGTCCTCGATCCCGTCCATCTCGGCGAGTGCGCCGTTGATGCCGCTGACCGAGCGGGTGGGTACGAGGAGCGGTCCGTAACGAGCGTGGATCCGGCTGGCCTCGTCCTTCCGGTAGGCACCGAGGAAGGGGATGCCGAACAGGATCAACGCCAGCAGAGCGGCGATGCCCCCCACCAGACCGACGTAGCGGGCGGTGGCTACCGTGACGTGCAGCGGGCCCGCGTCGAGTTCCTTGGCGCGATCTGCGACGGCCAACACCCGGTCGGAACTCGTCGTCGTTAGCTCCGGAGGCTCACCGTCCGACCCGGGGAGGGCCTGCAGCGTCGTGTCGTCGATCTGCATCGGCAAGGTGGGGTGGAAGGACACGTCGAGGGCCGCACCGCCGAGCGTGCCCGTCGCATGTACCCGGGGTTCCAGGGTGACGGAATAGACGTCGACCGCGTCGCCCGTAAGCCGCTCCACGTCGGTGATCGCGCTTCGGACCTCGTCCAGATCGAGCGTGCCCGTCATGTGCGCCCGGTCGCCGGTGAAGGTCTGTTCCGGAACGAGTGGGATGGTGTGCGTCCATCCGTTCGTCTGGCCGAGCACCGCGTCCATCGATGCCGTGCCCTCGACGTTGTGATCCGAGTCCGACTCGAATGCGTAATCGAAAGAGACGCGTAACCGGTCGACCAGCTTGAGGAAGACCGGATCTCCGGCTTGGATGTCGCGCTGGTAAACGGGGCCGCGCGGCGCGTGCGCTTCGTATGCGAACGTTCCCGATTGGCCGTACGGCACACTCGTTGGAGCCTGCTCGTTCTCCGGTTGCGTGAATGCGAACAAAGCCAGGCCCCCGAATAAAAGGACCAAGATCCCTGCGAGGGCCGGGATCGTGGGCGATGGTCCGCGCCCGCCGGACGTTCGAGCTTCGTGGCGGCCACGCCTCCGCCGCGCGGTGGTCCCACCCACGCCCATCAGCATGAGCACTCCCACGATCACCGCCGCGTTCTTCGGATCCCGGATCCCCTGGAGCACCCCGGCACCGGCCGGGATACGCACCCACAGCTTTCCTACGAGCTCGGATGGTGACGGGTGATAGGGGTCGATGAAGTCGTTGTTGTCACCCTTGAAGACGTAGCGGCCGTCTTCCATCCCGACGATGCGGTGCAACACGACCGCTCCTCCGAGGTCCTGGTTCACGTAGGCCACGACATCGCCGCCGTGATACGTGCTCTGCTCGCGAACCATCACGAGGTCTCCGGTATGGATGTTCGGCTCCATCGAATTGCCCTGGGTGAGGACGTAGGAGACGGACCCGCCCAGCTGATGGGGGGCCAAAGCGATCCAACCGACGATGGTCGTCACCACGAGAACGGTCGTCGCGGCCACACGGAGCCACGTGGGTCGTGTATCGGTGCCGGCGCGGCGCGACCGCATCCTCGAAACCGCCGTGGTCACGGCTACTGGGCCCCCACGACGCTCAGGGTGGTTCCGGCAGCCGTCACGTTCGAATTGAGGGTGCAGGACCACGTCGATGTCGAGGTCGTGCCCCCCGTGGTCGTGCACGTCTGGTAACTGCCGTTCGTGACCTTGGCCCGTACGGTACGGACTCCGGCAGGCTGTGCCGCATCCAGGGTGAACGTGACGTTGGAGATGATCCGTGCATCGTTGCTGTCGAGGGTGTAGGTGCTGGAGCTGATCGTGTAGCCGCCGATCGACCCGCTGCCTTGCCCCACGTTGCTCTTGATGACCCGGTTGGACGCGGTTGCCGCCGATACGACGATGCCGCCGACGAAGGCGAGGAGCACGAGCGCGACTGTAGAAAGCCGAAGCACTGAATCTCCTCCCCCCAAGGTTTTCGGCACCAGACCGCTCGGTACTCTAGTACCGGACCCTCCCATAAATGGGGTGGGCTTGCTTTCCTTCGACCTCCGGACGCGACCGAGCCCCGGCCGGAGCCGGGGCTCGTGAAATTCGATCTGAAGCTTAGGAAGCGGCGGCGATGTCCAGCGAGACTGCGGACAGTGCCGTGACGCCCGTGAAGCTGCAGGTCCAGGTGGTGCCGGACGAGTTCGTGCAGCTCTGGTAGGTGCCGGTGGAGGTCAGACGAGCCTTCACCGTGGTCGGCGCCGTGCCTCCGTTGTCGGGGGACAGCGAGAACGAGACGCCCGTCACGTTGGCGGTGCCGGAGCTGGTGTCCAGCGTGTACGAGACCCCGCTGGCGGTGTAACCGCTGATGGCCTGCGCTCCCTGGCCCACGTTGCTGGCCGGAACGGTGTTGCTCGCCATGAAGGCGTACGAACCGGTGGCGAGCAACCCTGCGAACATCAGCGGAGCGACGAAGCGTCCCTTCCGAATACGGATCCTTCTCATCCCGGCCTCCCTTAGCCCTGGTGAAGTACTCCGTACTCATCGGCAGCCGGGGCGGCTCCTTAAGCGGCATTTCGGACAATCATCGGCAGACCTCGCGCGGCAGACAATTACTGGAAGAAAGGGCGGGTCGGCCGATCGAGCCGGGCGGGACGAACGTGACGGGCTAGCGGGGGATCAGAGCGCTCGGATCCCGTGGCAGGCCGGCGATCGGGAGGATCAGCCGGGTGCCGACCTTCGTGACGTCCTGGACCGGCCCGTCGGCGTAGCTCAACAGCCCGGCCGAGCCGGGGACGCCCCATGCGGTGTTCGACCCCTGGAGGATGAGTCCGATCCGGCTCCCCTTGAGGAACGTGTAGTCCTGCGGCAGGAACGTCACGGTCGCATGCATCCAGCCCGTTGCCGGATCGGCAGTCGAGAGGCCGTTGCGGTACGAGAGGTTGAGGAACCCTCGCTCGACGAGGGTCAGGCTCCCGTCGGGAAGCACCTCGACGAGAAGTGGATCGAGCTGCTGGTCGGGGCTCGATGCGTTCACCCAGGCGTCGAGGCGGGCCGAGCCGACGAGTCGTACCGAATCTTTCAGCGGGGCCGACTCGTGGAACAGCGAGTAGTAGCCGTGGCCGCGGAGCCCCTGGCCCCCGGCGTCGACGGTCCGGTTGAGGGGATCCCTGAGCGTGACCTCCTCCGTGGTCGTTCCGTCGTCGACATGGGACCACCCGGCCCCGTCGTTCTGCGGTTTCAGCTCGAGGGTGCCGATCTCGCCGTTGCTGCCGACCGGCCCGACCTGCGGCGCTCCGGGGATCGGGTCGAAGCTGCGGCCGAGGTGAAGAGTGAGGTCCCGCGTCGTGGGTGGAGGCCATGCCTTTTCGTGGGTGGGGGCGCGGAGCGGACCCAGATGGGTCCGACCGAGCGTCGTAACGGGGAGGCGGCCCGGCAGCCCGCGATCGTCGCCCTTGAGCGTCTGTGCCCAGAAATCGTCGAGCAGCTCGAGATACCCGGGGCCCGACCCGTCGGCGTGGTTCGACTGGGTCATCCAGAGCATCTTGAAGGGTGCCCCTTCGATTCGTCCGGTGCGCGGATCGTCGACCTCGAGGGCCCGGTAGAGATCGGTCGCCTCTTCCTGCTTCACGTTGTAGTCCTGCCATCCGTGCACGATCAGGGTGGCGGCGCGGAACTTCCCGGCGCGCGCCGCCCTCAGGTAGTCGCGCTCTTTCCAGAAGGCTCCGTAATCGGGCTCGCGGCTGTAGGCCTGCATCGTGTGCTCGGTGGCACCACACTCGGCCGCGCGCGCTTGGGCCGCCTCCGCGAAATGCGGGTCGCCGGGGTCGGTCGGCACCGTGTCTCCCAAGCCGAAGTCGAAGAGCAAGGGAGTGTCGAAGCCCTCGTCGGTCGCGGCGCGGGTATTGAGGAAGTAGCGAACCCCGTTGCCGTAGGCGTAGCCGTACCAATGGCTGATGCCGGCGACCGGGACGATCGCCTTCAGCTCGGGGATACCGGTGGCGGCGACCATGGTCGCGGTGGTGCCGTCGTAGGAGACGCCCGTCATCCCGACGTTGCCGTTGGACCAGGGCAGGTGCGCCAGGTATTTGACGACGTCGACGCCGGACTGCTGCTCCTTGCGGCCTCCGTAGTCCCAGCAGCCGGTCGAGCCGCGGGTCCCGAGAACGTCGGCGACCGCCCGGGCATACCCCTGCGGGACGAATTGCTGGGCGATGCCGTCGGCCGCGGGCTGGGAGCCGTTCAGCGAGTTGTACGGGGAGTACGTGAGGATCACGGGCTGCTTGGCGGCGTCGAATCGAGTGTCACGCTCGATCTCGACCCGGATGAGCGCGCCGCCGACGCTCTTCACGTAATGGACCTCGTAGACGATCCCGGCCGCGGCGGCCGGCGCCGCGGGCATGGATGCGGCGAGAGCCATCGCGGCGACGATGGGAACCAGGAGCCGGGCGAGTGAGGTCCTCATGGCGGGGAGGTTCTCCCGCCGAGCCCCGCCTCCTCCTCAAGGGCCCGCCTCCGGCGGTGTGATGTGGCCGCCCCGGCGGGCCCAGGCCCTAATCCGACGGAAGGAGCAAAGTAATCTGCCGCGAGGTCGCCTGGTCGGACGGATGGGTGCCGCTGGGGCGGTGGGCTCGGCAAGAGCCTCGCTGACGGGAGGGGAAGGCGGGGAGTGGATTCTCGACAACCGATCCCGGCAACGCGGTACGCGTTAAGCGGCGATCTACACATCGCCTATCAGGTCATCGGCGGCGGACCCATCGATCTCGTGTTCTGTCCCGGATTTGTGTCGAACGTCGAGGCGTCCTGGGACATCCCCACACTGACGATGGTGTTCGGCGCGCTGTCGTCGTTTACGCGTCTGATCGTTTTCGACAAGCGCGGCACGGGCGTATCCGACCCGGTCACCGAGCCTCCGACTATGGAGGAACGGATCGACGACATCCGAGCGGTGATGGACGCCTCCGGCTCCCAACGCGCGGCGCTGATGGGTATCTCCGAGGGAGGTCCTATGGCGTTGCTCTTTGCGGCAACCTATCCGCACCGAGTCTCGCACTTGATCCTCTACGGAACCGGCCCGTGCTTCACAAGCTTCGACGATTATCCAGACGAGACCGCCGCCCGCCGGCGGCTCGAGTGGACGCGCATAACAGAGGAGTGGGGGCGCGGTTCCTCGATTGACATGTTCATCCCCAGCCTTGGTCACGACGACCTCGTCCGCCAGCAGTGGGCGAAATGGGAGCGGACCGGTGCTAGCCCCGCGATGGCTGCCAAGCTTGCCGAATCCAACAGACAAGCGGACGTGCGCGACATCGTGTCGAGCGTCGCCGCACCGACGCTCGTTCTCCACTGTCAAGGGGATCAAGCCGTCCCCGTCGAGAGCGGACGCTGGTTGGCGAACCACGTCAGTGATTCCCGTTACGTCGAGCTCGACGGCAGCGATCACATCCCGTGGGGAGACCAAGCGCCGCAGCTCCTCGAGGAGGTCCAGGAGTTCCTCACGGGCACCCGACCAACGGTCGATCCCCAGCGCATTCTCGCGACTGTGATGTTCTCGGACATCGTCGATTCAACCGGTCGGGCGGTCGAACTCGGCGATCGCAGGTGGAAAGAGCTACTCGATCGTCACGACGATTCCGTCAAGCGTCAGCTCAGCCGCTTTCGGGGGAAACACGTCAAGTCCATGGGAGACGGTTTTCTGGCGACTTTCGACGGCCCCGCCCGGGCAGTCAGGTGCGGTTATGCGATCGCCGATGACGCTAACCGGCTGGGGCTCGAAGTGCGGATTGGCATCCACACCGGTGAGTGCGAGGTGCGTGGCGATGACCTGGGTGGGATCGCCCTGCACATCGGGGCGCGTGTAGCCGAATGTGCAGGACCCGGCGAGGTGCTTGTGTCTAGGACGGTGAAGGATCTCGTCGCCGGCTCGGACCTCGTCTTCGACGAGCGTGGAGAACGGGAGCTCCGCGGCATCCCCGGTGCCTGGGAGCTTTTCGCACTCGAGACCTAATGATGTGCGTTCCGAGCCCGATCAGGAAATAGATCGCCGTCACTGAACCGGCCCGGGCTCGCAGGTATCATCGCCTGCTCACCGCCCCCTTAGCTCAGACGGCAGAGCGTCTCCATGGTAAGGAGAAGGTCCACGGTTCGATTCCGTGAGGGGGCTCTCCGGCCCCGCCGGGTAGCACACGGGGCGGCGTAGCTCAGGGGCAGAGCAAGCGGCTCATAATCGCTGTGTCGGTGGTTCGAGTCCACCCGCCGCTACCAGAAACCGTCAGTTCAAGGTGGCCTGCCTACCTTCCGAAGACATATCGGGAGGTAGACATGGAACGCACTTACTGCCCGCGCTGCCGGGCCGATGTAGACAACGTGGAGGGTTTCTGCCTGCTGGGGCACCGGTTGCCCGTGGAGGTGGAGGACCACATCGCCGATCTGCGCGATGCGGTCGACGCTGCTTTCAATCGGGTCGAGGTCGACATCAAGGAGCTCTCGACCGTTCCTGCGGCCGTGGTCTCGGCCGTCGTCCCGCCGGCGGCTCCGATCTCGGCTCCGGTTCCACCCTCGGCTCCGGTCCAGCCGACCGCCGAGAGCTTGACCCCCGCGGTCTTCAGGTCTCTGGACGCATCCTCGGATCACGAGGTGGTCGATCGCATGGCCGAGGCCAAGCGCTCGGTCTGGGCCGAGCTGTCCGTGGACCGCTCTCTGCCGCTCGACGACCCCATCGTCAGTTTCGCCCCCTCGCCCCGGATGGATTGGGGACCGGCTCGCAGCGGCCGGCGGAGGCGTCGCTAGCAGCTCTCACCTATAATCTGGCCTTCCCCAACGCATCTACCGAGGTGAACTATGGCCAGTGACCGGCGCGTGCACGTGACGCTCGAATGCGGCGTGTGCAAGAGGCGCAACTACATAACCGAGAAGAACCGGCACAACGACCGCGAGCGGGTCGAGCTCAAGAAGTACTGCCGCTGGTGCCGGGGGCACACCGCCCACAAAGAAACCCGCTAACCGGCTAGGGGTTCGCCAGCTCGATCTCGTAGAGGTGGCACCAGTACTTGCCGGTCACGAATAGCCGGTCCTGGTCGGGCATGTAGGCGATCCCGTTCGTGACGTCCTGGACGTTGTCGCACGTGTCCCTCTCCTGCTGGGCCAACGACGCGAGGCTGAACCGGCCCACGACGTTTCCGTTGTCGGGATCGATGCGAACGACGTCGTCGGTGGGCCACACGTTCGCGAAGATCTCGCCGTCGACCCACTCGAGTTCGTTGAGTCCGGTGACCTCGTTGCCACCATCCGTCACCGCGATCCTCCTGACGACCTCGAACGTCTTCGGATCTCGCACCCGGATGGTCGAGGTCCCGTCGCTCATGAACAGACGACCGAGGTGGTCGGTTAGTCCCCATCCCTCCGTGCGGTAGTGGAACCGCCGGAGCGTCTCGAAGTTGCGAGACCGGTACGTCCACGCCCGGTGCTGTTTCCAGGTGAGCTGGAAGGCGCGGTGTCCGATGATCGTGACACCCTCGCCGAAGTAGCGGTCGCCCAGAGAGTGACGCCTCAGGACTTGTCCGGTCGTGAGTTCGACGCGTCGGATCGACGAGGTGCCCTTGACGCCCGTCCCCTCGTAGAGCGTGCCCGCCCTGTTGAAGGCGAGGCCCTCCGTGAACGCGGTGGGGTCGTGGTGATACGTGTTCACGACGGTGAACCCGGGATCGACCTGGGCCCCCGCGCCGACGGTCGTCGTTGCGAACAGGAATGCCGACAGACCGATCGGGAGCAAGCGCCGCCACATGACGACAGAGGATAGGTGCGTCCGGCGGCAAGATGCCCCACGACGAGGATCAAGCCGACAGGGGCTGATCTCTCTCTGATCCGACCTTCAGGGGCTCATGGGGTTCCCCCTCGGAGCCGGCGGCGCGTTCTGGGGATTCGGTCTCAGCCAGATCGATACCGTTCGTGGACTCATCGTCGCGTTGACCACCGAGAGGAGCTCATCGGACCACGCGTAGATATCGACTTCGTTCCGAACCCTGGCCGCGAACGCCGTGAGTGTCTGAGCCGCGTCGTATCGAGATCGGTTGAAGCGGCGGTCGACGAGCGTCTGAACCCGCGCCCTGACCGGTCGGAACAATGCGGCGGTGGCCAGGGTGGATAGAGCCACCGCAGCAGATGAGTGGTTCCCCAATGGACTGACGGTCTGGATCAACAAGATGAGGCCCAGGTACGCCCCCACGAGGATGCCCGTAACCAGGGCGTAGACGGCGGTCCGATTGATGATCCGATCGATCTCGTAGAGGCGATAGCGACGGATCGCGACTCCGGCGGATATTGGGACCAAGGGCGATATCAGGGTCCACACGATGACGGCGCGATAGTCGAGGATCAGCACGGCAAGGGCCATGCCGACGCCGAGCAGGGCCACCGCCGACATCACCCACTTGAGCTGTGTGCGCTCGGTGTAGTCGCCTCGTCGGTAGCGAACCGCGATCGCGACCACCGTCGACAGCAACCACAGGATCGTCAGCGTTTGCAGAGCGCCGTAGACCGGACGGACGAAACTCAAGCCCGGCAGGGACAGTGGATGGGTCGCCTCCGGGAAGTTGAAGGGAACCGTGAGATTCACGTTCCAACCCGCGGAGAGGATGGTTTGACCCGCCGTCCCGATGACGATCGCCGCGACCAGTAACCGCCATCGGCGCGTGGGAGGCGTTCCATGCGGGAACAAGATCAGAGCCAAAGCGACCACGCCCGTGATCAACTCGATGGGCCACACCCCGAACCAAGCAGCGATGTTCCCGCCTGGGAGGGAGCCGGGGTTTACGCGAAGCGCGTAGATGGCGTAATCGCGCGCGAACACGAGTTCCGCGATCAGGAATCCCAATCCCAAGAACAGCCAGCCCACCGCGTTCCGGGGCCGGGCCCGGGTTATCAGTAGACCGACCGCAGCGAAGGCAAGTATCTGCAGCACGCCGCCGAGGTCACCGTAACGGTGATCCGCAACGGCGAACACGCTCATGCCACACAGAAGCACGAAGGTCAGAGCGCTCGAACCCCACGCCAGCACGGCCACGTCTCGTCCCGGTTCTAACGACTTTGAGGAAATAGTAGGGCCCCCGAAAAACCGGGGGCCCTACTTAGCCTGGAAGGGCAACGCGACCCTAGAAGTCCATGTCCCCGCCGCCGGGCATCGCCGGTGCGGCAGCCTTCTCGGGCTTGTCGGCGATGATCGCCTCGGTCGTCAGGAACAGCGCCGCGATCGAAGCGGCGTTCTGCAGCGCCGAACGCGTCACCTTCGCGGCGTCGATGACTCCCGCCTTGTAGAGGTCGGTGTACTCGCCGGTCGCCGCGTTCAGGCCCTCGCCCG
>DASSMG010000334.1:0-2394 GCA_035688995.1 Actinomycetota bacterium | reverse complement strand
CGCGATCTGGGGCTCGCGTTCCAGATCGTCGACGATCTGCTCGATCTGGTCGGCGATCCCCGCGTCACAGGGAAGACCCCGGGAACGGATCTCAAGGAAGGGGTCTTCACGCTGCCCGTGCTCCTCGCGGTCGAGCGGGAGCCGGCCCTCGCCGGTGCCCTCGAGCGGGGGGAGCGGGATCTGGAGACTGTCCTACCGGTGCTCGCGTCCACGGGGGCCCTGGACGAGGCCCGGGGCGAGGCTCGGAGGCTCGGGGCCGCTGCGGTCGAGTCCGCCCGGCGTTCCGGCTCCGGTGAGTTCGTAGACGTCCTAACCACGATCGTGACCGGGGTCGAGGCTCAGCTCCCAACCGCGTTCTAGGCGTTCCGAGCGCCTCTCGGGGGCCGTCTCGGGGCGTCCGAACCCCTCCGAAGCGGATCGTGCCGATTCTTCAACGTCTCTTTCCGAGGTTTGGTTGCGCACAGGGGTGGAATACTTTCGCTAGCAGGTGTATAACAGTTGCAAGCACTCCCACAGAGGGGGATCGCTAACCACCAGTTAGGAGGGTTTCAGATGCCCGATTTCAGCGACACACTCGAGAGGGTTCGTGAGCGCGGCATGGAGCTCGGTGTCTATCTGCCGCTCGGCGCCTACGCCATCGTTCGTGACGAGCTCAACGACATCGACCGTCGCCGGGTCCGCAAGGCCTACGACGGGCTCGTCGACCGGGGTCAGAACCGGATCGGCGAGATCCAGACGGTGATCCGCAGCAGGAGCAAGGTCATCGGCCGCCGCGCCCAGGACGTTCAGGACGAGGCCCGCAAGCAGACCCGCAAGGTCACCAAGAAGGCGACCGCGGTGAGCACGCAGGTCGTGCCGAAGCTGCCGCGCGTTGCAGCCCCCAAGACCGCGTCGGGGCTTCCGATCTCCGGCTACGCCTCGCTCACCGCGTCGGAGATCACGTCCCGCCTCAAGGGCCTGACGCAGACCGAGCTCGCCAAGGTCTACAAGTGGGAGAAGAGCCACGAGAACCGCGCCACGATCCTCGACTCGATCGACTCGAAGCTCATCTCGCTGCCGATCGCGACCTACGACGGTCTCACCGTCGATGAGATCAACTCGCGTCTCGAGGGTCTGTCCACCGACGAGCTCAAGACGATCCGTCGCTACGAGGCGGACACCAAGGACCGCATCAGCGTCCTCGAAAAGATCGACACCCTGCTCAAACTTTCGTAACTGAGCAACCGTGTAGGGCGCGCTGACACGCGCGAAACGGTGGTAACGAGATGGGCCCGGTCCGCTTCGGCAGGCCGGGCCCATCTTCGTGCCCCGAAACAAACCGCGGGCCCATCTTCGTGCCCCGAACCAGCCCCCCAACCAAACCAGGCCTAACCCCGGGCCGAGTCCAAACGTTCGTATCCCTTGCGCACGTCGTGCAGGTGATGGATCGGGTCGTGGATCATGTAGCGCGCGAACGTCTCGACCGTGAAGGTCGCGCCGTCGCTGCGATTTCCGGTCCGCCCCCACTGGTCGCCCGCCACCCCATCGAACGACGTCGCGAGCCGCTCCCCGGCTTCTTCGATCGCATCGGCAACGCCCTCCGGGTCCTCGTCCCCGTACTTTCCCTCGACCGCGGCGGCGTCCTGATCCCAGTTCGGATAGTCCGGGCTCTCTTCGTCGAGCATCAGATGGAGACGGAAGTCGTAGAGGCGGAACACGTCGCGCACGTGGCATGCGTACTCGAGCGCGGACCACACATCGTCGGAGGGCCGTTCGCGAACGTCGGAACGCTTCAGCAATTCACGCCACTGCGCCGCGTTCTCACGGATCAGTCCACTCACCTGCTCGCGCGGGAACGAGCTGGTGTCGAACCCGCACTCGGGGCAAACGCGCTCGAGCACCCAGGTCCAGTCCTTGGTGTCGGGAGTGATCGGCATGCCGACGTTCTATCGCAATCGCTACTTACGGATCGAAGGCCACGGGCCGGGGTCGCCGATCGACAGTGAATCGGCTCCCAACCACGACGCCATCGACTCGAGCGATCCCTTAACCGCCGCGGCCGTCGCCTTGTCTTTGGGTGCACTCGCCTCGCCGAAGACATGATCGACGACGTAGGCGTTGTTCTGTTTCTCGAACTTCGAGTCGACGCGACCGATCAACCGGTCGCCGTGGAGGATCGGGAGCACGTAGTAGCCGTAACGCCTCTTCGCTTTGGGTACGTAGATCTCGATCCGATATTCGAAGTCGAACACCCGCTCGGTGCGGTCACGATCGGCGATGAGGTTGTCGAACGGTGACAGCAACGTGGTCCGAGGCTCGATCGGATTCTTGTCGAATCTCCTCAGCGCGGCGGCGTCGCTCGCCAGCACGAACCAGTCGCCCGGCCACGCCCCCGCATCGCCTTCGATCTCGACA
>DASSMG010000333.1:0-22864 GCA_035688995.1 Actinomycetota bacterium | reverse complement strand
GCGTCGTGCAGGAGCTTCTGGGTCACGCAAGTCTCGCAACGACGCAGGTCTACACATTGGTGAGCGACAGCAGGCTGCGCGAGGTGTACTACTCGGCACACCCGCGGGCGAAGATGGACCGATAGCGCGGAGCTGATATGGATCAAGCACAGATCGACGAACTGAAAGCACGGCTGGACGAGGAGCTCCAGTCTCTGGAGCGCCAGCTCGCCGAGCACGGCGTTGCTGCCGAAGGCGTCGAGGTCGACGTCGACGAAGGGTTCGCGGACTCGGCCCAGGCCACCGCCGAGAGGTCCGAGCAACTCGCACTCGTCGAGCAATTGCAGGAGCACCATCGTGCCGTGCTGCACGCGCTGGCGAAGATCGCGGACGGAACCTATGGGAAGTGCGAACGCTGCGGCGAGGACATCCCGTTCGAGCGTCTCGAAGCGCGGCCGACGGCAGCCCTGTGCGTGAGCTGCGCGCAAGCAGCCGCGAGCTAGTCGCCTAGATATCTCCCATCGTCGCGGCGCGCTCCTCGCAGGAGTGATGCTCGAGATCGTCCTCGTCACCGCCACATCGATCAGTGCCCGATCCGCCGAAATACTTGTCCATCCCGAATGACCCCTTGACGAAGTCGGGGCCGGGACCACCGCGGAGTTCGTCGGCGCCGTGGCGACCGAGCACGATGTCCTCACCTGCGCCCCCGATAACGACGTCGCGGGCCATCTCGCCGACGACCGTGTCATCTCCGGAGCCGCCGTAGAGGATGTCGCGGCCGTGGTCCCCGTCCACGCGGTCGTTGCCCGGACCCCCACAGATGATCGTTCGACCCGACCAGCCGTAGATCGTGTCGTTACCTCCGAGACCGGCGATGACGTCTCCGTCGCCCACGCCCTGCAACTTGTCGTCACCATCGGTTCCCACGATCGTTGCCTCGTGGCCATGACAGCGGACCGCGCCCTGACCTGCGGCGCGGACCGGCACGAGAGCGAGTGCGAGCGTGCCGGCGATGACGGCGATCCGTATCTTCATGTCCCCCTCCGTTCAACAGACGAACGGAGGGGCCGAAACGTTGCTTAGTCCACGACTTCGAAATGCCTGACGAGCGGGGCTCGCTGGAACAGCTGCCTGATCTCCGAAAGGGCTTCGGAGTACTCCTTGGTGGCTATCGCCTTCTGAACCGCGTCCATCGACGTCCACCGGGTGATCGACGCGATGTCCACGAGATCGCCGGAATGCTCCTCGATCCCGATCGTCATCTCGATCGACTCGCAGCCTTCGAACGCCTCGAAAGCGGGAATGACCTGAACGCGGAAGATCTCCTTCGTGCGTTCGACGTCGTTGGGATCGACGGCGGTGTCGAAGATACGGACGATCATCGGGTGACCTCCAGGCTCATACGGTCCACGCCCCTCTGTTGAACATCCCGGCCAGTTGAGGATTGAGATCCAACTTCCTGTCGTGAGGGAAGTAATGGGCGGCGATGATCTCGCCGAGCCCGGGATACACCTGGGTGATGCGAACGCGGTCGTCGCTGACCTCGAGCACGTTGTACGACGGTCTCGTGTACCCCCTTACGCGTCCGGTTGACGCGGTCCCCGAGTTCACCAACAGCATCTCGCCGAACTGCCACACGTTGGGCACGTGCTTGTGCCCCGACAGCACGAGGTTGACACGCAACTCGCTGAGGAGGGCGAGCACGTCGCCGGCGTCCCAGACGATGTTGCGCTCTCGCCCCGTGCCGGGGACCGAAACCAGGTGGTGGTGCAGGATGAAGATCCGGTAGTCGTCCGGCCACTCGTAGCTCTGCCGGATCCAGTCGTAGCGCAGATGGCCGATCTCACCGTCCGCGAGATCGGGTTTCGCCGAGTTGACGGCGACGACGGTTGCGTAGCGCCGCGGTTGTGACCCGTCGCCGCTGCTGAAAGGAACCCGAACGACCCGATCCGATTTCCCGAACGCGTCGCGGAAGTGCAGGAACCCCACGTTCATCAGGTCGTGGTTCCCCGGGATCACGATCATCTGCAGATCGCTCAATCGGTCGAGGTAGCGCTTGGCCTGCCGGTACTGCGGCGCGTAGCCCTCCGATGTGAGATCGCCGGCCACGACCACGAGGTCCGGTTTGAGCTCGAGGGTCTCCTCGATCGTGCGCTCCATCAACTGGACGTCGAAGCTCGGGTGTCCGCAGTGGATGTCGGATATCTGAACGACCGTGAGTTTCGTCACTGCCTCCCTGGAGCGGTCCGGCTTCGGGCTCTGGCGCGTCCGTATGATAGGTGTCGCATCGCACGGCACCGTCGCCGGGGGAGAACGGGTGGAACCGACATACCTACTTGCGAAGTCGATCCTCAAGCCATGGCTTAAGACGTGGTTCAGGTGGCACATCGAGGGAGCCGACAAGATCCCACGCCACGGGCCGGCCCTGCTTGCGTTCAATCACATCGCTTATCTCGATCCCTTCGCGGCTTCGTATGTCGTTGACATGGTCAAGCGGCGCCCACGTTTCCTGGCGAAGAAAGAGCTCTTCGACGACAAGCGCATCGCGTGGATCTTGCGGGGGGCCGGACAGATCCCGGTTCACCGGGGGACCGCAGATGCACCGATGGCTCTGGACTCCGCTCTCGCCGCACTGGAAGCGGGAGAGATGATCGTGATCTTCCCCGAGGGCACGATCACCCGCGATCCCGATCTCAACCCCATGGAAGGCAAGACCGGGCTCGCCCGGCTCGCGATCGAGTCCGGTGCTCCCGTGATCCCGGTCGCCCTGTGGGGCACGGCGAACATCTGGCCCAAGGGGTACGCGAAGCATTGGCGACCGCGGCAGGACATCTGCATCCGCGTCGGTGAGCCCATGGACTTCCGGGACCGTGGCAACACCCCCGAGGAGTGGCACCGGGCCACGACCGAAGTCATGAACGAGATCTCGCTGTTGGTGGCGAGTCTCCGTCCGGCGGTTCCGGACCGCCGGAGACCGCGACGCGCGGCGTGACCAAACTCGCGTTCATCGGAGCCGGCTCGTGGGGGACGGCCACGGCCTCTCTCGTCGCGCGCAAGGAACAGTTCGACACGGTCTTGTGGGCGCGACGACCGGAGCTCGCCGAGACGATCAACATGTATCACGAGAACCCCGAATATCTCCCCGGGCTGCCGCTTCCCGAGAACCTCCGCGCGACCAACGATCTGGACGAAGCGCTCGACAAGGTCGACATCATCGTGATGGGCGTCCCGTCGCACGGTTTCCGGAGCGTGCTGCGCGATGTCTCGGCGATCGCCGGTCCCCGGCCCTGCTACGTGAGCCTGACTAAAGGCATCGAGGTCGAGACCTGCAAACGCATGTCCGAGGTGATGTGGGAAGAGGTCAGCGACATCACCGAGGCGTGCGTCGCCGTGCTCACCGGGCCGAACCTTGCGAAGGAGATCATGCAGGGGAACCCGGCGGCCTCCACGATCGCGTGCCGGGACGCGTCGACGGCGCGCCGTCTTCAGGACATCTTTCATTCACCGGCATTCCGTACCTATACCAACGCCGACATCGTCGGTTGCGAGCTGGGCGGCGCGTTCAAGAACGTGATCGCGATCGCCGCGGGGATGGCCGACGGGCTCGGGTTCGGCGACAACACGAAAGCGACGGTGATGACCCGTGGTCTCGCGGAGATGGCGCGCTTCTCGGTGAAGTTCGGAGGACAACCGCTCACGTTCCTCGGTCTCGCCGGAGTGGGCGACCTGATCGCAACCTGCGCGAGCCCCCAATCGAGGAACCACAGCGTGGGCATCGAACTGGGCAAGGGCCGCAAGATCGACGAGATCATCGGTTCGATGAACATGGTGGCCGAAGGTGTGAAGAGCTGTAGACCGATCTTCGAGCTCGGCCAGCGCGCCGACGTCTACATGCCGATCACCGAGAACGTCGTGAAGATCTGCCACGAAGGAGCCGCGCTCGACGACGTCGTCGAGGACCTCCTCGCCCGTGAGGTGCTGTCGGAGTTCGCCGGGGTCGAGGAGTTCCTGACCAAGACCAACCAGGGGACCGGCGAGTACTAGTCGGCGGCTCCGAGCGCCTGGTCCAGATCGGCGATCAGGTCCCATGAGTCTTCGAGGCCCACCGAAAGACGACAGAACCCTTCAGATATCCCGGCGCGCGCGAGCTCCTCGGCGTCGAGTTGCGTGTGCGTGACGCTCGCGGCGTGGACGATCAGCGAGTGGGTGCCGCCGAGCGAGGCGGCCTTGGTGATCAGTTTCAACTCGTCCTGGAACCGGGCGGCCCGCTCCCGGCCCCCGGCCACGTCGAACGCGAGCGTCCCACCGCCGGAACCCTGCAGGTACTTGTCGCAGAGCAGCTTCGAAGGGCTCCTTTCGAGGGTGGGGTAGTGGACCGCGGTCACCGCGGCATGCTCCTCGAGGAACCGGGCGATCTCGAACGCGGAACGCGACGATCGCTCGACGCGGAGCGGGAGCGTCGCGATTCCCCGCAGCGCCAGCCATGCCGTGAACGGAGACATCGTCGGACCGGTGTCGCGTGCATACCTGCGGATCGGTTCGAGTAGCTCTTCGCTCGCGCACACGATGCCGCCGATCAGATCGTGGTGACCACCGAGGAACTTGGTGGCGGAGTGGAGAACGACGTGGGCTCCGTGCTCGAGGGGCCGGCAGATGATGGGGCTCGCGAACGTGTTGTCCACGACGAGCGGGATCCCGGCCCCCTCGGCGATGTCCGCGAGCGTCCCGAGGTCGGGTACCTCGATCCGGGGGTTGCCGATCGTTTCGCAATACAGCAGCGCGGCGCCGTCGACGGCCGCTCTGATCCCATCGAGATCGCGGAGGTCGAAGAAGTCCCCGGTGATGCCGTGCTGTGGAAGACGGTCACGAAGTAACGAATACGTATTGCCGTAGAGCTGGACCGTCGCAACGACGCGCGACCCCGGGGGGCACAACGCCATGAAGACGGCATTGATCCCCGCCATGCCCGAGGCGAAGGCTTCGCCCCCTTCCGCCCCCTCGAGGTCGGCAACCGCGGCCTCGAACGCGTCGACCGTGGGGTTCGCCCAACGCGCGTAGACGTAGCCACCGCCGATACGTCGTTCCGAGGCGTCGGCGAAGGTGACGGAGTCGTCGAACGCGTAGGTCGAGGCCGGATCGATGACCGGGGCCACCGGTACGCCGGGCTGAGGCGCCGGACGCGGAGGGTGAACCGCACGGGTGCCGGGCCCCCGGCGCGAGTGGTCCCGCGCGCTCAGGATCTACCTCAGAGGTGAACGACCGGACACGTCAGCGTCCGAGTGATGCCTTCGACCGACTGGATCCGGGCGACGACGAGCTTTCCGAGGTCGTCGACGTTCGTCGCGCTGGCGCGCACGATCACGTCGTACGGACCGGTGACGTCTTCGGCCGCGTCGACACCTTCGATGCCGCGCACTTCGCTGGCAACCTGCGCGGCCTTACCGACTTCGGTTTGGATGAGGATGTACGCCTGAACTTCTGCCACGAGGCCTCCCTCTTGTGCCTTTGGGATCTTGTTAGCTGGGGGTCGCGGGAGTGTAGCAGGGGGCTTTCGACCACTAAAGGTAGGCTCGGCTCTTCCAAAACTCCCAGGAGAACCGATGCTGTCTGACAATCTGGCCGGCATAGAGAGACCGGCGAAGTTGCACCGCAACCTCAGTCCTCCCGAACTGGTCGAGCGCGCGATAGCGCGCGAAGAAGGCGTTCTGGCGGCCAACGGGGCCCTCGTCGCCGAGACCGGCAAACGCACCGGGCGCTCGCCCAAGGACCGCTTCTTCGTGTCGCATGGCGCTTCGAAGGACCAGATCGCGTGGGGGGCCGGCAACCAGCCGGTCGAGCCGGCCGCGTTCGATGCCTTGTTCGACCGGGTGCGCGACCACCTCGAAGGACGCGAGCTGTTCGTGATCGACGGGTACGTCGGCGCCGACGAGGCTCATCGCATCCGCCTCCGCGTGATCTGCGAGTTCGCCTGGCACGCGCTCTTCGCACACCAGCTGTTCAGGCGCCTGGAGCCGGACGAGCTCGAAGGTTTCGAACCCGAATTCGTCGTCGTCTACGCGCCGACCTTCGAGGCGGTCCCCGAGCGCGACAAGACCAACTCGGAGGTGTTCGTCGGTCTCGACCTCGAGCGCAAGCAGGTCCTTATCGTCGGCACGAAGTACGCCGGAGAGATGAAGAAGTCGATCTTCACATCGGCCAACTATCTGCTGCCGGTGGCCGGCGTGTTGCCGATGCACTGTTCCGCCAACATCGGCGAGCGGGGCGACACCGCGCTGTTCTTCGGTCTGTCCGGCACCGGTAAGACGACGTTGTCGGCGGATCCCACGCGCCGGTTGATCGGCGACGACGAGCACGGGTGGGGGGACAACGGGGTCTTCAATTTCGAGGGCGGTTGCTATGCGAAATGCATCCGGTTGTCGCGCGCCAACGAGCCCCAGATCTGGGATGCGATCCGGTTCGGCTCGGTGCTCGAGAACGTCGTCCTGGACGACGCCCGTGTTCCCGACTACGACGACGATTCGCTCACCGAGAACACCCGCGCGGCTTATCCGCTCGAGTTCATCGACAACCACGTGCCGGAGGGAAGCGGCGACCACGCCGAGTCGGTCATCTTCCTCACCGCGGACGCCTTCGGTGTGCTGCCTCCGATCGCGAGGCTCACGCCGGAATCCGCGATGTACCACTTCCTCTCCGGCTTCACCGCGAAGCTCGCAGGCACCGAGGCCGGTCTCGGGAGCGAACCGGAGGCGACCTTCTCGACCTGTTTCGGCGCGCCCTTCCTTCCGCTGAGCCCCACCACTTACGCGGAGATGCTCGGCGAGCGCATCGCTAAGCACCAGGCGCGCGTGTTCCTCGTGAACACCGGATGGACCGGCGGGCCCTTCGGCGTCGGCAAGCGCATGGACCTCGCTTACACGCGCGCGATGGTCAAGGCGGCCACCGAGGGCGAGCTGGACGAGGTCGAGACGAAGAGGCACCCGATCTTCAACCTCGACGTTCCGGTGTCGTGTCCCGGCGTCCCGGCCGAAGTCCTCGACGCCCGCTCGACGTGGTCGGACCCGGATGCCTACGAGAAACAGGCTCGCCTCCTGGCGCGGATGTTCGTCGACAACTTCGGTCGTTTCGCTTCCGACGTCGCTCCGGAGGTCGTCGAAGCCGGGCCCGTCGCGGAGTAACGACGTAAGCCCCGATCGTCCTCGGCGCGTCGCCGACATCGGCGAAGAGGCATTGCTCCAACGCATCGCGGAGCGCGTCCCATCTCCACCTCCGGGAGAGATCTGGGCGGGCGACGACGCCGCGGTGCTCGACGCCCCCGGCCGGCTGGTGCTGACGACCGATCTCCTCGTCGAGCACGTCGACTTCGATCTCGACTACACGCCGGCGCGCTCGATCGGCTGGAAGGCGGTTGCGGCGAACGTGTCCGACGTGAGTGCGATGGGGGCGACACCGAGACACGCGGTGGCGTCCGTCGCGCTGCCGCCGGAGACCGAGCTGGATCTTTTCGACGGCCTGCTCGACGGGGTACTCGAAGCGGGGGCCGCGTTCGGAGTTGCCCTGGTCGGGGGTGATCTCAGCCGTGCCGGCGAGCTGTCCATCTCGATCGCGCTGACAGGCGAGCTCGCGACCGCCCCCGTGCTTCGCTCCGGCGCGCGGCCGGGCGAGCTCGTTTGCGTGACGGGATCGCTCGGTGGTTCGGCCGGGGGCCTGCGCGCGCTGCGCGAGCGTGGCGACGCTCCCACCGCCGCGACCCGCCGCCTCATGGATCGACATCTCTTCCCTCGGCCCCCGGTGGAAGCGGGCCCGGTCCTCGCCGGCCTCGGGGTGACCGCGATGATGGACGTCTCCGACGGGCTGGGCATCGACCTCGCGCGGCTCTTACGAGCGAGTGCCGCGGGGTGCGACCTCGATCCCGGCGCGGTGCCGGTCGACCCCGACGCCGTGAGCGTCTATCCCGACGATGCGTTCGCGCTTGCCATGGCGGGGGGCGAGGATCTCGAGCTCCTGTTCACGGTCCCCGAGTCGCGGCTGGAAGATGTGAGGGGAGCCGTGGACGTTCCGGTGGCCGCGATCGGGCGGATAACCGAGGGCGACGCGATGATCGGTGGGGAACCGTTGTCTGTATGGGAGGAGCGCGGATGGGATCACCTGCTCGACCGGTGACCGGGCTCCCCGTCGCGCTGACGATCGCGGGGTCGGACTCGGGCGGGGGAGCCGGCATCCAGGCGGATCTCAAGGTCTTCTTCGCCCTGGGATGCCACGGCACCAGTGCCCTGACCGCGCTGACCGCGCAGAACACCGTGGGCGTGCGCGGCATCCACGAGGTACCCGAGGAGTTCGTCGTGTCGCAGATCGATGCCGTCGTCGACGACCTCGGTGTCGCGGCGGCGAAGACGGGCATGCTCGCCTCGGCCGGCATCGTGCAGGCGGTTGCCAAGGCGGTGGAGGCTGCCGCGATCACGAACCTCGTCGTGGACCCCGTGTTCGTGTCGAAGCATCGCGATCGCCTGCTCGCGTCCGACGCGGTCGACTCCCTGAAGCGGCATTTGATCCCGTTGGCCCTCGTGGTGACGCCGAACCTCCACGAAGCATCCGGACTCGTCGACATCGACATCTCGTCGCTGGACGACATGCGGGAGGCGGCGCGTCGTCTTCACGGACTCGGGGCGCGCACCGTGCTGGTGAAGGGCGGCCACCTCGACGACGATCTCGCCATCGACGTCTTCTACGACGGCGACCGGATGACCGAGCTGTCGGGGCCCCGTTTCGACACGGCCGACACCCATGGGACGGGTTGCGCCATCTCGGCTGCGATCGCCGCCTACCTGGCGCGCGGTTACGCGGTGGGAGACGCGGTGGCCGCGGCCAAGGAGTTCATCTCGGGGGCCATCGAGCACTCGCTGCGTCTCGGTGGAGGGTACGGCCCGGTGAACCCGGGCTGGAAACTCGACCTCGGCTAGTCGCGCACCCTGCGTTTCGCGAACGACCCGACCAGAACCAGACCGACGAGAGCCACCGCGACGATCGCGATCTTCTTTCCGGCCGATACCGCCTCGATCTTCGCTTGATCGACGAGGAGGTCGACCTTCCGTGCCAAGTCGTCGCGCGCCTCTTCGATCTCGCGCACCGTCTGTTGTGGGTTCGATCCCATGGTGTGCCCCTTCCCGTCCGTTACGCCGACCCTAGCTGCGGCCGAGCGATTTCACCATCTGGACGTCGTCTTTGATGGTCTGCTTGGTCATGTCGGCGTTGATCGGGCTGGTCAGCTTGCTCTTCGCGATGAGCGCGCCGACCGCCCCGATGACGAGCAGAACCGCGGCCGTGACGATGTCGGCGAGCCACGTTGGCAGGATGTTGTCGAAGCCGTCGCGTATCGCCAGCAGCATGAAGATGAGGGCGAAGAAGGCCAGCGTCCCTGCGATCGCGATGATCACGGCGCCCTTGACCTTGTCGCCGATCGCCTTACCGACCTCCTGTTTCGCGAGCTCGATCTCCTTGCGGAACAGCGTCGACAGGTCCTCGGTGACCTCTTTCATCAACTGACCTGCGGACTTGTCGGTCACCTGCCCGTTCGACCCCGTTCCCGTCTGCTGACTCATGCGTCCTCCTCGATCTGTTGCGGCGACCCGCGCTGGGCGCGTCGTTCGATCAGAACCGCGTTCACTTCCGCGGCTAGCAGTGTGACCTGACTGATCAGGTAAGAGGCTACGAGAAGAGCGGCCGCACCCGCCAGCGTGCCGTAAGTGTCGTTCCGGGCCGAGTCACCGTGCGACAGGTAGAGCCCTCCTCCGACCTTCAGGATCTCGAAGATGATCGCAGCGACGATGGCGCCCGGAAGCACGTCGCGCCACGATAGATCCACGGCGACGAGGAACTTGAACGCGGTCATGAAAGTGACCGTGCTGATGGCAAGACCACCGACGTAGCCCAGGCTGGACGACACCCACCCGTCGGCGAGCCCGGCGACCGTCGTCATGGCGAGAGAGAGCAACGCGGTGACGCCCAGGACCACCAGCCACTTCAGCGAGCGGAACCGCTTCTGGAACCAGTTGCCTTCGTGGGGCACATGGAAGACCCGATTGAGAGCGTGTTGGAGCGCCACGATCACGCCCGTGCCCGAATACAGCGCGAGGACGAGGCCGGTTCCGGCCAGGGCGCTGCGGTGGGCTTCGATGAAAGCGAGACCACCCGGTTTGAGTGCGTCGCGCACGACGGGGACCCCGTTCACCGCTGCGTTGATGATGTCGGTGCGCAGGTCCTCGTTGCCGAAGGTCAGGTAGCCGACGGCCGCGGCGGCGAACAGCAACAACGGGAAGATCGCGAAGAACGCGTAATAAGTGAGTGCGGCGGCCGAGGTTCCTGAGTCGTCGTCGCCGAAGCGCTTGAATGTCGCCAGGACGACATCGACCCACCCCCACCGGGCACGGGCGCGCGCGAGCATGACCTTCGCCCGCGCGGGAGCCGCTTTCACGCGGTCGATGGGGGAACCGGGGGCATTGGTCTCGACGCTCGATCTGCTCACGGGGTCAGTCCTACCCAGGGGTAGGACCCCTAACCGAGAGGCGGCTCAGGCCGCGTCAGCCGATCTTCGTGACCTTGTTGGCCTTGAGGCACTTCGTGCAGATCGCCACGCGCTTGGGAGCGCCGTTGACGAGTGCGCGTACCTTGTGGATGTTCGGGTTCCACCGACGGCGCGAGCGCCGGTGCGAGTGCGAGATGTTGTTCCCGAACCCGGGCGTCTTGCCACAGATGTCACATACGGAAGCCATAAGGCGGCCGAGTCTACCAATCGGGGGCCCGAGAATTACCCTCCCTCCATGAGCGAGGTCGTTGCCGCCCCTCCCCGGGGCCTGGAGCTGTTCGCCACCGGCCGCCGATGCACGCCGTTGAGGGCAGCCGCGACGCGGACCGCCGCCCTGGAGAAACTGGGGATCGGGTCGGTCCAGGACCTTCTCCAGCATTACCCGCGCTACCACGTGGATCGGACCAACCTCCGCACCGTGGCCGAGCTGAAGCGCGCCGCCGCCGAAGCCGAACTGGGCGAGGTGCAGGTCCACGCGCGCGTGAAGCAGATGAAACGACCATTCAAGACCCGGCCGCGTACCGGCAAACCGAAGACCATCATCCGCGGCACGATCGGGGACGAGACCGGGTCGCTCGACGTGACGTGGTTCAACCAAGAGTGGGTCCTCCGCGCTCTCAAAGAGGGGAGTGAGGCGTTCTTCTACGGACGTCTCGGGACCTTCCGCGGGAAAGTCGGGATGACGTCCCCGCGTTTCGAACTGATCCGCACCGGGCGCGAGCCCTTCAACGTCGGTCGCATCATCCCGATCTATCCCGCGACCGCGGATCTATCGAGCGACCAGCTCCGCCGGTTGATGTGGGACACGCTGGAGGCCAATCCCGAGATCCTCGATCCCGTCCCCGACGAGCTTCGCAAGAGGTTGAGACTCCTGACGCGCGGCGATGCGCTGCGATCGATCCACTTCCCGGACACGAAGGAGGACGTTCTCCGCGCCCGCAAACGGCTCGTGTTCGACGAGCTCTTCACCCTCCAGCTGGGACTCGTTTATCGCAAGAGGAAACTCGAACGAACGGTGCAGGGCGTATCGCACGAGCTGCCGGCGGCGGATTCACTGGCCGAGACCTTCGTCGCAGAGCTCCCATTCACCCTCACCGACGCACAGAGGAAAGCGTGTGACGAGATCGCGGCCGACATGCACAAGGGCCATCCGATGCACCGTCTCCTCGAAGGAGAGGTTGGTTCGGGCAAGACCGTCGTCGCCGTCTACGCATGTCTGCTCGCGATCGCCGGTGGCTACCAAGCCGCGTTCATGGCGCCGACGGAAGTGCTGGCGGAGCAGCATTCCCTGACGGTCGCAGAGCTACTCGATCGTGCCTTCGGCGCCAACGAGGGCCGCAATCTGTTCGCGTCCGTGTCGCGCCGTCCCGTGGTGCG
The DNA here is from genome assembly GCA_035688995.1 of Actinomycetota bacterium. Classification (GTDB taxonomy): domain Bacteria; phylum Actinomycetota; class CADDZG01; order CADDZG01; family WHSQ01; genus DASSMG01. The sequence continues at coordinate 10,929 of DASSMG010000333.1, read as the reverse complement.
CTCTCTCACCGGGTCGACGCCGGCGGTCGACCGTGAACGGATCCTGGCGGAGGTTGCCGCCGGCGAGGTCGATCTACTGATCGGCACGCACGCTCTGATCCAGGCCGGCGTCGAGTTCGCGCGCCTCGGGATCGCGGTCGTCGACGAGCAGCACCGCTTCGGTGTCCACCAGCGCAAAGCCCTGCGCGAGAAAGGGACCGTCGGAGAGCCCGACATCCTCGTCATGACTGCAACGCCGATACCGAGAACGCTCGCGGTGACGATCTACGGCGACCTCGACATCTCGATCCTCGACGAGTTGCCCGAGGGAAGGAAACCCATCACGACGGAGATCGCGGTCGGAGAATCCGGGCGCGACCGTGCCTACGAATCCATACGCGAGGAAGTGCGCAAAGGGAGGCAGGCGTTCGTCGTCTACGCGCTTCGTGACGAATCCGACAAGGTCGAGCTACGCAGCGCGAAGAGTGAGGCGAAGCGACTGGCTGCCGACGTGTTCCCCGAACTGACCGTAGGCCTGGTTCACGGCGACATGCGATCGCAGGACAAGGAAGACGCGATGGCCGCGTTCCGCGACGGAAAGACCGACGTGCTGGTCGCAACCACGGTGATCGAGGTCGGTGTCGACGTTCCCAACGCGACGGTGATGCTCATCGAGAACGCGGAGCGGTTCGGTCTCGCGCAGTTGCACCAGCTTCGCGGACGGATCGGTCGTGGCGGACACGAGTCCTTGTGCATCCTCGCCACGGATGTCGAGCTCGACCGTGTCGACGACGCGTCGATCGTGCTCATGGCGGAACGGCTCAACGCGGTAGCCACGAGCAACGACGGCTTCCGTCTCGCGATGACCGACCTTCGGCATCGCGGTGAGGGCGACCTCTTCGGCGCGCGCCAGTCCGGGATGCCGCAGCTCAAGATGGCACGCGTGCTCGAGCACGAGGACATGATCAAGGCGGCCCGCGACCTCGCGGTGGAGATGCTCGACGACGATCCGGAGCTCCGGGCCTACGAGCACATCGCGCTCGAGAGGGAGATGAGGGATCGCTTCCCGGAGTCCGCTCTCGACGTGGTTCAGAGCGGCTGAGGGGTCCAAGCAGGGCGAGGTCGCCAATCTGAGATAATCACTTCCATGCTCAGAGTGATCGCGGGCTCCGCCAAGGGAGCCAGACTCAAGTCGCCGCCCATGGGCACCCGCCCCATGACGGACAAGATGAAGGAAGCTCTCTTCTCCTCGCTGGGTGACCTCACGAAGAAGAAGGTGCTCGATCTCTACGCCGGATCCGGCGCCCTCGGCCTCGAATCGCTGTCCCGGGGGGCCACGAAGGTCATCTTCGTCGAGAACGCCCGGGATGCGATCGTGAAGCTCGAGCAGAACATCGAGACGACCGGCTTCAAGCGCAAGTGCGACGTGATCTGGGCCGACGTGAAGATGACGGTGACCCGTCCCGCCGACCGGCGTTACGACCTCGTCTTCGTCGACCCGCCTTACAACATGAGCGTTCCCCAGGTCCGTGCCGACCTAGAGGCCCTCGTCATGGGTGGGTGGCTCGCCGACGAGGGGCGCATCGTGGTTCACCGGCAGGCCAAGGAAGCCAAACTCAAGCCGCTCGGCCTCGCTCTCGAGTGGGAGCGCGAGTACGGGCAATCGAAGCTGATGGTTTTCACTCACGAGGACGAGGACTAGGACCACTTATGGCCGTGGCGCTGTGCCCCGGCTCCTTCGATCCGCCGACGAACGGGCACGTCGACGTGGTGGAGCGTGCCGCTCGCTATTTCGATTCCGTCGTGGTGGCCGTGATCGCGAACCCATCGAAGGCGCCCCTGTTCACGCTCGAAGAGCGCACCCAGATGTTGCGGGATGCGCTCACCCACGTCGAGAACATCGAGATCACGAGCTTCGACGGGCTCCTCGTCGACTTCGCCAGGGCCCGGCAGATCGAAGTGGTGGTCAAGGGGCTGCGGGCGGTATCCGATTTCGAATACGAGCTGCAGATGGCCCAGATGAACGAGGCGCTGTCGCCGGGCCTCGACACGATGTTCATGACGGCGAAGCCGGCGTGGTCGTTCCTCTCGTCGAGCCTGGTCAAGGAGGTGGCTCGCTACGGGGGGAGCATCGGCGGCCTGGTCCCCGTAGGCGTGGAGAAGGCCCTGCGGGAGCGCTTCGGGACCTAGGAGGGTTTTCGCCCGCAGCGGTGTACCGTGACGAGAGCGCGAAAGTGCGCCCGGACTAGGAAGGCAACACGACATGGATCTGATCGAGCGGATCGACGAGCTGCAGATGCTGGTGGAGGAGGCCAAGGCCGTTCCTCTGTCGTCCAGCGCCGTCATCAATCGCGACGAGGTGCTCGAGCTCCTCGCCCAGCTGAAGGAGACCGTCCCCGACGAGATCCGGCAGGCGCGCTGGATGGCACGTGACCGCGACGAGCTGCTGGCGCGCGCCCGCAAGGAAGCCGAGCGGGTCGTAGCCGAGGCCCAGGAGCAGCGCGACCGTCTGCTGTCCCGTACCGAGATCGTCCACGCCGCACAGCGCGAGGCGGACCGGATCATCGATGAGGCCAAGGAGAAGGCGGCCAAGATCCAGTCGGAGGCCGAGGACTACATCGACCAGAAGCTCGCCGCCTTCGAGATCCTCCTGGACAAGACGATGACCACCGTCGGCAAGGGCCGCGAGCAGCTCCGGGGGCAGCGCCAGACCGGCGCGGTGCCGCAGCAGGAGCCGTCCAACGGTCAACCCGCGGCACCGCAGGGGGCTCCGTTCGACGCGTCGCAGGCGTTCAGCGACCGCGTCTAGCCGTACTCTCCCAGTTCCTGGAAAAATACTCGCATTTGTTATGATCCGTCGCCCGCGCGCCGCTCGGTGCCGGATCAGCAGGATCTCTAGTGGTTGGGGTGGCGCGTGCAAGATCTCAAGGTCTCGGTAACCGAGCTACTCGGTCGTCCGGGGGCCCATCGGCGGGTTTCGGTCGCCCCTACGCTCGAGAGCGTCCGGACCGACCTGTGCGAGCTCCGGGACGAACCGGTGGCCGCCGACCTGACCGTCGAGAGCGTGGTCGAGGGGGTCCTCGTCACGGGCCCCGTGCACGGGCTCGTCCTCTGTCGGTGCGCCCGCTGCCTCGAGGAGTTCGACACCCCGATCGACGTCACGCTGTGTGAGCTGTTCGCCGGTCCCGGACATCTCGAGGACGAGGACGTCTATCGGATCGCCGGCGAGGAGATCGATCTCGAGCCGATGCTGCGGGACGAACTGACGTTGGCCCTGCCGTTGAACCCGTTGTGCCGGGCCGACTGCAAGGGACTGTGTGCGTCGTGTGGGGCGGACCTGAACGAAGGTGCATGCGATTGCACCGAAGAAACCTCTGACCCGCGGTGGGCGGCGCTCGATGCCGTGCGGGACAAACTCGAAACCGGCTGAGGAGGCGACATGGCGGTACCGAAGCGAAGGAAGACCAGGTCGAAGATGAGGATGCGGCGCGCCCACTGGCGCGTCGATGCGCCGACTTACTCGTCGTGCCCGCAGTGTCATCAACCGAAGATGCCGCACCGGGTGTGCCCGAACTGCGGCTACTACGCGGGTCGCCAGGCTGTCGAAACCGAGTAGCGCCCTGGAGGGTTTGAGCGCGCTCGGCGTTCCCGAGAACCGCGGTGGCATCTACGAGCTGGCCCTTACGCATCGTTCGTTCGCGTTCGAGGCGGGGCCGGACGAACACCACAACGAACGTCTCGAGTGGCTCGGCGATGCGGTCCTGGAGGCGGTGATCAGCGAGTTCATCTTCCGCGAGTTCCCTGACCTTCCCGAGGGCGACATGGCGAAGCTCCGGGCTTCGGTGGTGAACGAGGACGCCCTCGCCGAACAGGCGCGTCGCATCGGCTTGGGCGAGCACATCCGTCTCGGCAAGGGTGAGGAGTCGAGTGGGGGCAGGGACAAGCCGTCGCTGCTCGCCGACGCCTACGAGGCGGTGATCGGGGCGGTCTACCTCGAACGGGGGATCGAGGTGGTGCGCGAGTCGCTGGTCCGCTTGTTCGAGTCGCGGATACGAGACTCGCTCGCGGCAGGTCGCTTCGACGTGAAGAACGAATTGCAGGAGGTCGTGGTCAAGAGCTCGGGGTCGCTGCCGGAGTACCGGGTGGCGTGGTCGGGTCCGGACCACGATCGCCGCTTCCTCGCGACCGTCTTCGTCGACGGCGACGCGAAGGGAAGTGGCAGCGGGCGAACGAAGAAAGAAGCCGAACAACAAGCGGCCCGAGAGGCACTCGAAAGCTTCAGCAAGGAGGCAACGCACGATGCCGGATCTGCCTGAGATCGAGGTGCTTCGCCGCGACCTCGAGAAGGAAGTCGTCACGCGTCGCATCAAGGACGTCGAAGTGCGCAACACCCGCAATGCGATGAAGGCGATCCGGCGCCACGGGCGCCGGAAGGACTTCCAGGCCCTGCTCGAGGGGGCCAAGGTCGAGCGCGTCGATCGCGTGGGGCGCCGGTTGTTGTTCGACCTGGACAACTCGAACACTCTCGTCGTCGACCTCGGCACCTCGGGATTGCTACTGAAGACGAGTGCATCGGACGAGGTCGTAACCCATACGCACGTGACCATCGGTTTCACGATCGGCGGGCAGCTCCGCCTCGTGGATGCGAAGCAGAGCTCGGAGATCTACGCGGTGCCCACCGCGGAGACCGAGGGCCTACGCGAAGACATTGCCACCGCGATCGACCCGCTCATGCATCAGGTGACGTGGCAGCATTTCTCGGAGCTGCTCAGCGACCGCGACGCCGCGATGAAGGAGTTGCTCACCGACGAGAAGTTCGTGGTCGGCCTCGGCGACATCTACTCGGACGAGGTCCTGTGGAGCGCCGGGCTGCGCTACGACCGTTCGTCGAGCAAGCTGTCGTCCCAGGACGTCCGGAGGCTTTATCGCGGCCTCATGGAGACGTTGCAGGACGCGGTGCGCGCGCGTGGAACGTCGCTCGACGAGGCCGGGTTCAAGGATCTTCACGGTGATCCCGGGCAATACCAACTCGAGCTCAAGGTCTTCGAATGTGAAGGGGATGCGTGCAAGCGATGTCGCTCGACGGTCGTGAAGGAACAGTTCAACGGCAGGGACACCTACTTGTGCGCCCAGTGTCAGTCGTGAGGGTTCGTAGCAACGAGGAGGTTCGGTAGTGGAAGACAGGACCCGCGTGCACGTCTTCGTATCGGGAGACGTCCAAGGGGTGAATTTCCGCCAGGAGATCGCCGACAAGGCGAACGAGCAGGGCGTGACGGGATGGGTCCGCAACCTCCCCGACGGCCGGGTCGAAGCGGTCCTCGAAGGCCCGCGCGACGAGGTGTACCGCGTGGTCGGCCTGTGCCGGGCCGGTCCCAAGGGCGCCCGCGTTGCGAACGTCCAGGTCGACCGCGAGCCCCCCAAGAACGAAAAGTCCTTCAAGATCAGGTAGGCGGGCGGCTGCGGGCGCCGAAAAACGTCGAATGGGAGCCTTCCATCTATAGGGTGGCTCCATGTTCGTGAAGCGGCTTCGTCTGTCCGGGTTCAAGTCGTTCGCGGACCCCACCGTGATGGAGTTCGTGGCCGGCGTGAACGTGATCGTCGGGCCCAACGGGTCGGGGAAATCCAACGTTGCCGACGCCCTCGCGTGGGTGCTCGGCTCCCAGGCCCCCTCGAGCTTGCGGGGGGCCTCGATGGAGGACGTGATCTTCGCGGGCTCCGCCGGCCGGCCCCGGCTCGGCGTGGCGGAGGTCGAGCTCACCCTCGACAACTCGTCCCGGGTCCTGCCGCTCGACCTCAACGAGGTCTCGATCTCGCGTTCGACCGACCGTGCCGGGCAATCCGAGTACAAGATCAACGGGGCCCCGTGCCGCCTGCTGGACATCACCGAGCTGCTGTCGGACACCGGGATCGGCCGGAGCATCCACACGATCGTCGGTCAGGGCCAACTCGACACCGTGCTCCATGCCCGCGCCGAAGAGCGCCGCGACTTCATCGAAGAGGCTGCACAGGTCGGCAAGTACCGCCGTCGTAAGGACCGGGCGGTGCGCAAGATGGAACGGGTCGACGAGAACCTTCTCCGTCTGAACGACGTCGTGACCGAACTTCGTCGCGCGATCAAGCCCCTCAAGAGACAGGCTTCGGCGGCCGCGATGTACTCGGAGCTCGTGGGGCAGCACCGCGAGCTGAAGCAACGGCTCACCGCGACCGAGATCCACCGGCTGATGGCGCAGGAAGCGGCGGCGGATCCCGCGGGGGCCGCGCGCCGCGCCGACCTATTGAGCGAAGAGCTCGGCACGATCCGGGCCCAGTTAGATGCCTCGGCGGGGGAACGCGAGGCTCGGGCACGGGTCGCCCAACGCGCACAGGAGGTGGCGACCGGGATAGCACGCTCGGGAGATCGCCTCGCGTCGCTCGCCCAACTGGCCGAGGAGCGAGCCGCTCGGATCGACGCACGCCTTGCCGCGGAGACCGAGGAGGGCTACCGCGAGCGCATCCGGTTGTTGGAGCGGGACGTCGAAAGATGGTCGCGCGAGCACTCGTCGTTGGTCGAGACGGCGACGGCGGCGCGCGAACGCGCCCGGTCGGCTGCCGCAGCCGCGGACGAGGCCCGGCGCACGGTCGAAGCCGCCGACGGCGAGCTAGCGGCGGCCCGGGGCCACGAGACCGAAGCCGCACAGGCGCTGGTCAGGGCGGAAGGCCGCGAGGCAGCGGGACGCGCCACCCTCGAATCCCTCGAGGCGCGGGTGCAGGCGGTCGTCGAACGCCGGCGCGTGGCGGAGAACACGATCGCGGAACAAGGCCGGTCGGTCGCGGCGGCGGAAGCCGACGTGGAGAGACTCGAAGCCGAGCTCGACACCGTCACCACTCGCGCGGCCGCCGCCGAGGCGCGCCTCGAAGAGGAGCGCGAGCGCGCGGACCGGTTGCGGGAGCACCTCGGTGGTTCCCATGCGGACGCGGCCGCGGCCCGGGCGAGAGTGGACGCCTTGACCGAGGTCGTCGCCCTCTTCTCCGACGAACCCCACGTGATCGTGAAGATCGAGCCCCTCGTGAGGGCCGCCCAGGAAAGCGAGCAAGTAGCTCGCGCCGGTGAGGACGAGGCTCTCACGATCGTCGCCGAAGCCGACGCGACGGTCGAGCAACGGTGGCAGGACGTCGCCCGGGAGGACGAAGAACTACGACGGCTCGATGCTCTCCTCTCCGGCGCGGCTGAACGTCTCGCGGGCAGCAAGCGGTTGCTCGAGGCGCGCGAGATCGAGCTCGCCGCGCTCGAGGACGAGCTCGCCCGAGCGAACGACGCATTGGCCGGCGCGCGCACGGCAGCGATCGAGGAGCAGGCATCTCTCCCCGCTTTCCGGGCCGCGACCGAGGAAGCCGCCCGCCGGCGCGAGATCGCCGAGTCGTCCCTGGCCACCGCGCGAAGCACCGCGTCCGAGGCGCTCCGTCACCACTCCGAGTGCGAGCTCGAGGCCCGCACCGCGGACGAGCGAGCTCTGTCGGCCGAACTGCGGAAAGAAGAAGCCGAGAGCGGCATCGCCGACGCGCAGACCGCGTTGGCGGGCCTCGCCGACCTGCGGGCGACGCTGACCGCGGCCCGCACCCGCGCCATCCAGGTGGCTCGTGCGGCCGGGCTTGCCGCCGTACGCGCCGAATCGTGGGCCGTCGATGCCCAGTCACGAGCGCGCGCCGCTCGTGAGCACGCCGAGGAAGGCGAGCGGAAGGTGACCGAGTTGCGCTCGCGGGAACGAGAACTGCGGGACGCGCTCGACGAGGTCACCAAACGTCGCAACGAAGCCGAGATCGTGCAAGCGCAGACCCGCGCTCGCGTCGATGCACTCGGTGAACGCGCGATGGAGGAATGGGGTCTGTCGGTCGACGCCCTGAAGGATGTTGAGCCCATCCAGGACGCGGAAGAAGAGGCCGATGCCCGCGACGCGCTGGTGAAACTCGAGCGCGACATGAAACGACTGGGTGCCGTCAACCCCAACGCCGCGGAGGAGTACTCCGAGCTTGCCGAGCGCGAGCGCTTCCTCGAAGAGCAGATGGAGGATCTCCGCAACTCGAAGCGCGATCTCATGAAGGTCGTGCGCGAGGTCGACGAAACGATCATCCAGGTCTTCTCCGAGGCGTTCGCCGATGTGGCCCGCGAGTTCGAGGCGGTGTTCGCTCGGCTGTTCCCGGGCGGCTCGGGCAAGCTGCTGCTGACCGACCCGACGGATCTGCTCACGACCGGAGTCGAGGTCGAGGCGCGGCCCCCGGGGAAGAACGTCAAGAAACTGTCGTTGCTCTCGGGGGGCGAGCGATCCCTGGTCGCGCTGGCGTTCCTGTTCGCGATCTTCAGGTCGCGGCCGTCGCCCTTCTATCTCCTCGACGAGGTCGAGGCGGCACTCGACGACGTGAACCTGCAGCGCTTCCTCACGCTGATCGACGAGCTCGAGGAGCGCGCTCAGGTCCTCATCGTCACGCACCAGAAGAGAACGATGGAGGCGGCCGACGTCCTTTACGGCGTTTCGATGGGGAAACAGGGCGTGTCGCTCGTCGTCGCGAAGCGCATGGAGGAGCTCTCCGCCTAGCGCGTTTAGCCTTGCGCGATGCCTTCAGGGATAGTGCCGGAGCTGCTGATCGCGCTCGGTCTCGTGATCCTCGTTGCGGTTGCCTTCTTCCTGGCGCCGTCGCGTCGCCGCGAGCATCCGCTCCCGCGGTCGCCGGAGCCGCCCGCCCCGGAGACCACTACCGCAGAAGCGCCGATGGAGACCGCCGAGGCCCAGGCGCCGGAAGCGGAAGCGCCTCCGTCGCCCACGCTTGCGGCCCAGGCGCCCGCCCCGCCCCGACCGTCACTGCGCGACCGTCTCGCACGGAGCCGGAAGTTCCTGTCCGACCGTCTCAGCGACGCGTTCCACGGGACCCCGGACGACGAAACGTGGGACGACGTCGAGGCCGCGCTGATACAAGCCGATATCGGAGTCGACCTGGCGACCACGATCGTGGCCGACCTGAAGGACAAAGCGCGGGAGCACCGCGTCAACTCGGCCGACGAGGTTCGCGGGCTTCTCGCCGAGGAGCTCGTGTCGCTGTTCGACACCGATGCGGACCGCGGGCTCATCTTCGCGAGTGACGGGCCGACGGTGTGGCTCGTCGTCGGCGTGAACGGCACCGGGAAGACCACGACGATAGGAAAGCTCGCGCGGGATCTCACCGAGAGAGGCCGGCGCGTGGCCCTTGCCGCCGCCGACACGTTCCGGGCCGCCGCCGATGATCAGCTGGCGATCTGGGCGGAGCGCTCCGGCTCTGAGATCGTGCGGCACCAACAGGGGGCCGACCCCGGAGCGGTCGCCTTCGATGCCTACAAGTTCTCCGCCGCGCGCGATCTCGACGTCCTCATCGTCGACACGGCCGGCCGCCTCCACACGAAGACGCCGTTGATGGACGAGCTGGCCAAGGTCCGTCGGGTGATCGAGAAGGAAGGGCACGTCGACGAAGCGCTACTCGTCATCGACGCGACCGCGGGCCAGAACGGGCTAACGCAAGCGCGTGAGTTCGCGTCGTCGGCGGGGGTATCCGGCGTGGTCCTCACGAAACTGGACGGCACCGCGAAAGGTGGCATCGCGCTCGCGATCGAGCGCACCCTCGGCATCCCCATCAAGCTGATCGGGGTCGGCGAGGGGATCGACGACCTCGAGCCCTTCGATCCGAAGACCTTCGTAGACGCGCTCCTCGCGTGAGGGTCGTGGTCGCCGGCGGAACCGGGTTCGTCGGCCGTCACATCTCGAGAGCATTGTTGGATGCGGGGCACGACGTCGCCGTCCTCGGTCGCGATCCCTCGAAGGTAGCGGCCATCCCTCAACTCCGGGGCGCCGGCGCGGTGCGCGGTGACGTCACCGATCCCGGTTCCCTACGCGGGACCCTCGACGACACCGACGTCGTCGTCGGCGCGGTCCAGTTCCCCAACTATCCGATGGAGCTGCCGCGCTACCGCTTGACCTTCGACCACTACGACCGCGTCGGCACCGAGAACCTCCTCGCCGAGGCGACGCGCGCGGGGGTGACGAACTATCTCTACATCAGCGGTGCCGGCGTCGACCCGAGAAGCCCGAAGCGCTGGTACCGGGCGAAAGGTCTCGCCGAAGCGGCCATCGCGGCGAGCGGTCTGGGATACGCGTTCCTGCGACCGTCGTGGGCCTACGGCCCGGAGGACAAGGCGCTGAACAAGTTCGTGGCGATCGCGCGCCGATCGCCGGTCGTGCCCTACCCGGCCCCCGTGGAGATGCGCGGGCCGTTCGTCCACTTCGTCGATCAGCACATCCAACCCGTGTGGATCGGGGACGTCGCGACCGCGGCTTCCCGGATCCTCGAACGCGACGCGTGGGGTGCCACCTACGAGATAGGGAGCCGCGCGGTGATGACCATGCGCGAGGTCGTCGCGACGATGCTGGAGGTGCTCGGCAAGAAGAAGGCGGTGATCCCCGTTCCGGCACCTTTGATGAAGCTGGCGACGGCTCCGCTGGTGGCTCTCCCGCGACCGCCGCTGACGCCGGGCGGGGTCGACTTCGCGATCCAGGACGGCCTTGTCGACGTCACCGCGACCACCGAAGTGCTCGGGGTCGATCCCATCCCGTTGTCGGAGGGGCTCCGGCACTACCTCCAGCCGTCATGACGAAGCCCGAAGGTCCCCAGCCGGAGCTCTCGGAGCGCCTCCGCATGCCGCTGCGCATCTTCGTCGTCATCGGCGGCTATGCGCTGTACCGCTGGGTCGGCGATCCGATGGGTGCGGCCCTGATGATGTGGGCGGGAACGATCGCGCTCGGATGGGCGGTCATCGAGAGGTTCACGACCTACCGGCAGCAGCGGATGGAGATGATGCTGTGGGCCCAGGGACTCCTCGGCATCGGCCTCATCGTCGCGGCGACGGTGACTGGATTCCGATGAGCCGCCGTGGAGGGATCCGTCTCCCGT
>DASSMG010000332.1:0-3848 GCA_035688995.1 Actinomycetota bacterium | reverse complement strand
GGGCAACCCCGAGTTCCTGCGCCGAGCACAACATGCCGCGGCTGATCTCACCCCGGATCTTGCGTTCGGTGATGTCGAGGCCGGGGAGGTGGGCGCCGACGGTCGCGAGCGGCACCTTGTCACCGACGGAGATGTTCCGGGCTCCGCACACGACACGCTGCTGCTCGCCCGGCGCCGTCTCCACGTCCACGAGCGTCAGGTTGTCCGCGTTCGGGTGGTCCACGATCTGAAGGATCTCGGCGACGACGACGCCGCTGATGGGGTCGGTCGGCGCGATGACCTCTTCCACCTTCGTCCCCGACAGGTCGAGCAGGTCGACGAGCTTCGCCACCGGGACGTCGACGCGGACGAACTCCTCGAGCCACTTGAGGCTGATCCTCATGCCGGCCCTCGGAACTGGGTCAGGAAGCGCAGGTCGTTCTCCCAGAAAGACCGGATGTCGGCCACTCCGTGGGCGAGCGCGGCGATCCGCTCGACCCCCATGCCGAAAGCGAACCCGGTGTAGCGATCGGGGTCGTATCCGACCCAGTCGAACAACCACGGATCGACCATCCCGCACCCGAGAACCTCGATCCAACCGCTCCTCTTGCAGATGCGACAGCCGGCCCCCATGCACTGGAAGCACTGCACGTCCATCTCGGCCGACGGCTCGGTGAACGGGAAGTAGTGGGGCCGCAAACGGATGTCGAGGTTGGCACCGAACACCGCACGCGAGAACGCGAGCAGTGTGCCTTTGAGGTCGCCCATCGTGATCCCCTCGTCCACCGCGAGACCCTCGATCTGAGCGAACGCGCTGAGGTGCGTTGGGTCGGGCTCGTCGCGCCGGTACGTGCGCCCGGGGACGACCACGTAGACCGGAGGTTGTTGCAGCTCCATGATCCGGATCTGCATGGGCGAGGTCTGGGTGCGCAGGCACACCTCTTCGTTCGAACCGGCGATGAAGTAGGTGTCCTGAGGCGAGCGAGTGGGGTGGTGCTGCGGCGTGTTGAGCGCATCGAAGTTGTAGCGCGAGAGCTCGACCTCCGGCCCCTCCGCAACCCGCCACCCGAGTCCGAGGAAGATGTCGACGATCTCCCAGATCGTCTTCGTCAGCGGGTGGATCGCCGCTCCCGTCGGAGCGGAGCCGGGAAGAGTTACGTCGATCCGCTCGCGTTCCCAGCGCAACTCGCGCTCGGCCGCGGCGAACTCCTCTTCCTTGGCGCGGATCGCGTTCTCCAGCTCCCCCTGCACCTCGTTCGCGAGGCGACCCAATTCCTTGCGTTGGTCGTCGGGAACGTCACGCAGGCCGGACCGGGCCGTCGACAGAGACGACCGGCGACCGAGCACGCGCACCTTGGCTTCTTCGAGCGACGCGAGGTCGTTCGCCTCGGCGATGCGAGCGATGCCCTCGTCGCGAACGGCTTCCAGCTGCGACCTGAGATCAGTCATCGTCGGCGGGCGCGTCGGCGGGCAGAAGGACGACGAAGACGGAGCCCTTGCCGAGCTCACTCGTGACCTCGATCGTGCCGTCGTGCGCGTCGATCAGACGGCGCGTGAGGTACAGCCCGAGACCGGTTCCCGACGGCGTCGCGGCCCCGCCGGCCGGTGCGGGCCCCGAGAAGAGCGTCGGCATCTGTTCGTCGGCGATGCCCAGCCCCTCGTCCGCTATCTCGATCCGCACCCGATCCCCGTCGCGCCGCGCGCTCACTCGGATCGGGCCGTCGTCGGAGAACTTGATCGCGTTCTCCACGAGATTGCTCACGATGTGACCCAGTCGCTCGGCATCGGCCCACGCCTTCAGCCCGTCGGGGCGATCGATCGCGACCCGTTCGGCTCCCGGCAACGCCGAGTGCCCTTGCACCCCGGACGCGAGGACCGCCCCCACGTCGACGAGGGTCGGATGCAGCTCGAACCGTCCGGTCTCCAGCCGCGCCAGGTCGAGCACCTCCGACACGATCCGCCCCATGCGGTCGGCATCGGCGTTGATGGTCTCGACGAATTGGAAGCGTTGCTCGTCGGTGAAGCGATCCCATCGTTTGACGAGGGTCGCGGAGAACCCCTTGATCGAAGTCAGCGGCGACCTGAGCTCGTGCGCGATCTTCGAGATCATCTCGGCGAAACGGGGAGCGTCATCCATGGTCGGTTGAGGATACGGCGGCGGTACGGGAGCGGCGTTGACGTGTCGCTTCGAACAACAGGATCGAGCCGGCGACGCCGACGTTCAGCGATTCCACCGAACCGGGCATCACGATCGCGATGCCCTCGTCCACCTCGAGCCGGTCGTCTATCCCCCACGATTCGTTGCCCACGACGAGCGCAAGCGGTGCGGTCAGGTCGGCCGTCGTGGCGTCGCGGCCGGCGGTGGCGTCGGCGGCCACGATCCTCAGCCCGGTTTCCCTGAGAGCGCTCGCGATCGTTCCGATGGCGCCGCCTCGCACGATGGGAACCCCGAAAACGGCTCCCGCCGCGGCTCTCACCGTCTTCGGGGAGAACGGGTCGGCGGAACCTTCGGCGAACACGACCGCGTCGGCTCCGGCTGCAACCGCCGAGCGCAGAAGGGTGCCCGCGTTGCCCGGGTCCGAGACGCCGTCGATGACCAGCACGAGGTCGAGACCCGCAGGGAGATCGTCGAGCCGAACGTCGGGCATCGGCGCGACCGCGACCGCGCCCTGCGGGGTGACGGTGTCGGAGATGGCCCGCATCACCGTAGGAGCGACCGTGTGCACGCGCGCGCCGGCGCCACGAGCGGCACGTTCGAGCTCCGGGCCAACATCGAGTTGCTCCGTGACGAAGACGTCGTCGACCGGGTGGCCCGCGGCCAGGAGATCGACCACGCTGCGCGCGCCTTCGATCAGGAAGGCGCGCGCGTCATCGCGGCCGGCACGCCGGAGGAGCCGGCGGACCCCCTTGATGACGGGGTTCTGTGGACTCGATATGTCGGTCAGGACGCGCTGTCGACGCTCTGTTTGGCTACCTCGGCCAGAGCCGCGAAAGCTCCCGGCTCGTTCACTGCGAGCTCGGCGAGCATCTTGCGGTCGACCTCGATCTCCGCCTCGCGTAGACCCGCGATCAGACGGCTGTAGGAGATCCCGTTGGCGCGCGCTGCGGCGTTGATCCGCATGATCCACAGGCGCCGGAAATCACCCTTCTTGGCGCGCCGATCCCGGAACGCGTACACGCCCGAATGGAGCACCTGCTCGTGCGCGGCCCGGTAGTGCTTGCCGCGCGCCGAGTAGTAGCCCTTGGCCTGCTTGAGAACTTCCTTCCGGCGCTTGCGTCCGGTTACGCCGCGTTTGACCCTCGGCATCGTTGCAACCTCCTATCTGCCGAGAAGACGGCGGATGCGCTTCGTGTCGGAGTCGGAGACGAGCGCCGGCGAAGTGAGACGGCGCTTTCTCGTCGACGTCTTCTTCCCCAGCATGTGGTTGGCGAAGGCCCGGCGTCGCCGGATCTTTCCCGTCGAGGTCACCTCGACGCGCTTCGCCGCCCCGCGGTGACTCTTCATCTTCGGCACGACTTCCTCCTTGTTGCTACTAGCCGCCCTCTGCCCTCGTCACTTTCACCGGGCGGGGCGATTCGTCGGCGACCGGCTCGGGAGCCGGAGCTTCCTGTTTCGGTTCCTTGGTGCGCCGGGGTTCCTTCGGCGCGGCTTGCGGCTTGTGCCCGACGGCCTCTTTGTAGGGGCCGAGGACCATCGTCATGTTGCGACCATCGACCTTGGGTGCGGTGTCGACCCTGGCGATCTCGGCTACGTCCTCCGAAAGCTTGTCGAGCAGCTTCCGCCCCAGGTCCTGGTGGGCCATCTCGCGACCGCGGAACATGATCGTGACCTTGACCTTGGCGCCTTGTTTCAGGAAGCGGACCACGTG
>DASSMG010000331.1:0-4024 GCA_035688995.1 Actinomycetota bacterium | reverse complement strand
CGCCGACCCCGTCGTTCCGAGCGCGGTGGAGAAGTCGGACAGTTGACCGACCTTGAGCTTGATGCGGAAGCTCTTCTTCATGCGCTTGATCTTGGCGTTGCGTAGATCGAGCTGCGGAACGTTGTCCGCCCCGTAGATCGGATCCCACGCCGCGTCGTCCTTGCGGTCGCGCATCTTCGTTCCACCCCTCGGCGCGCCGTGGATCGTCCGGCCCAGCAGCCCCACGCCCCCGTTCTGCAGCGCGACGGTGACGATCGGAGCCCCCTTGTGGTCGGCCGCGCTGTCGCCCACTTGCTGTCCGTTGGCGACGGTCTGGGTGATGTCGTTCGAGGTGTCGTCGTAAACGATCACGATCTGACCGGTGCGCGGGTCGGTAGTGACCTCGAAGAAGTCGGCGAGGTTCCGGTTCCCTTGAACCGCGATGCAACCGGTTCCCTCGAGGCACACCGTGCCGTAGTGCATCGGGTGCCTCGTCACGCGCTGCTGGTGCAGGTTCGGTGACGTGGATGCGGCGTTGGTCACGACGTTCAGATAGACGTTCCATTCCTGGTGGGCACCCTCGGTGCTCGGGTTGTGCGATTGGTCGTCGGTTCCGTACCAAACGACCGCGAGACGGCCGTTCGCACCTGCCGTTGCCCACGGCATCACGTTCGTGTTCGAGGGAGCCGACGAGAGCTTGATCGGGCGCGACCAGTCCGTCCAGTTCGAGGACTTCTTCGACCACGCGTACCAGATCTGCCACGCCTTGGGATTGTCCTTCGACAGCTGATCGGATCGAGTGACCCAGACGAGATAGAGGTTGCCGGCGTTGTCGAGCGCGGGCACCGGGAACAACGCCCGGTCGGTCATGTCGCCGGGAAGGTCGGCCACCTTCACGATCCGCGAGTTCTTCAGCGCGGGGTCGTCCGGGTTCGCCGGGTCGCGGGTCAGGATCGCGACGCCCACGTCGTTGAGGCTGTCGACACTGATGCCCTCGATGACGGTGCCCGTCGACTGTTCGATGACGAGGGGGCCGTCGTTCTGCATGTCGTAGGACATCGTCGAATCGCTGTAGGTGAGCCCGTCCGTCGAGTAGCTGGCGCTCTCGCAGCTACCGCTGGCGCAGCTCGTCCCTGCCAGAGCCTCGGCGAAGAGGAGATAGTTAACGGGGAAAGGCCCGGTGTAACCGGTCGCGTCGCGGACCGCCTGCGGGTCCTCGGGGTCCCACAACGCGAACCACTGGCGGTCGTACCCGTTGATGTTCTGGGGCGGGTTGGCGATCGTCTGGGTCTGCAGCGTGTCGGACGGACACCCGTCCTCGCAACGGGAGTTCTCCCACGTGGCCATCTTGAGCGAGGCCAGGGCGGCGAGGTCTGCGTAATAGACCTTGCCGGTGTTGTCGATACTGATCTCGGTGTCTCCTCCGCCCGGCCCGGCGATCGTCGTTGCCGATTCGCTGGACGACTGGATCGGGGGGTTGTGCATCGCGAGGAAGGTCCTGCCGCCGTCCGTCGAACGGTTCCAGACGCTCCGCTGGGTCCCCGTCCCCCACGGACCGCTCGCATACGCGGTCCCGTCGAGCGGCGAGATCCGGTAGTCGGGTTCGCCGTAAGCGTGAACCGGATCGACGATCGAAGGAGAACCGAAGCGCACGCTCGAGCCCGACCTCTGCGCGTTGATGTGCACCCGGCTCAACGGCCGGTTCGCCCGAACCGGAGCCACCAGACTCATCGTTGCGACTGCGAGAACGATAGGTACCAGGATCCGCGATCGCACTATGACCTCCCCCACTTAGTCCGTTGCACAAAGAGTAGACCCGTTTCCCTATCCCGACTTCGCCGGGACGGGGGCCGGGCCGGAGGAGTACGCTCACGTCATGCTCGAAGAGATCATCGTTGCCGCCGATGATCGGCCTGGTCTCCTAGCCGAGATCGGCGAACTGCTCGGGCGTTCCGGCGTGAACATCGAGACCCTCAGCGCGTTCCGTGCCGACGGCACCGGGGTTGTTCACCTCGTCGTCGACGACGGCGACGACGCCGCCGAGGTCCTCGCCGAGAACGGCTTCAAGGTCGAGGGTTCGAGGCCGGTTCTAACGGCGACGTTGGAAGACCGCCCCGGCGAGCTCGGCCGCTACTGCCGACGACTGGCGCACGAGGGTGTCGCGATCTCAGCGGCCTACGTGGCGAAGCGAGGCGGGGGCGAGACCGAACTGATCTTCGCGGTCGACGACCTGGACGCCGCCAAGCGCGCCTGACCGCCGTAAACGAAAAGAGCCCGCCGAAGCGGGCCCTTTCCTTACCTCAGGCTTACTCTTACGCGCCCGTTCCTGCCGGGCCCGTCGCCGTGGTGACGCCACCGCGCGCACCGGCGGTGCCGAAGTAGACCGCCAGCAGACCGGTCGCCAGGTGCAGGAAGTCATCGGCGACACCGTGGTCGTTGATCAACGTCGGCGTCAGCACTCCCATGAAGCCGAGCACCGCGACCAGCAGAAGAACGACACCAACGACGAGGTTCATCGTCTTGGCAAGGTCCGCCCGGCTCGCTGCGAACAGCAACACCGCGCCGATCGCCAGGTGGATGATGTCGTGCATGTAGTTGACCGGGAACGCGATCAGTTTCTCGTCGGCGGTCCCGTTCAGGAACGACTGCCCACTGACGAAGAACCCGACGATCCCCACCAGCGCATAGATGGCTCCGAACACGAGTGCATAGAACTGCGCCGGAGTCCGCGATCCGTACGAAGAGCTCATTTCCCTCCCCTTCTCGATTCCCACGCCTTGTCTCTCAGTCTTTCCTTCGGAGGGCGTGGCTAATCCGGATTGGACGCTCAGAGATAGCCGAGGTTACGGAGCGATTCCTCGATCTGAGCTTCCTCCTCGGCGGAGTAGGCCGGGGCCTCGGCCCCCGCTCCGGCGAGGGGCAGATCCATGGGCTCGACGACCACGGGGCGCTGGGAGGTCAGGGCCTTGGGGAGGTAGCGGGTCAGGACTTCCCCGTCCATCGGCGGGAGCTTGCATCCGGCCAGATAGAGGGCGGTGGGGGCGACGTCGTAGAGGTGGGCCTTGGCGCCGCTACGGACCTCGACGCCGGGACCCGCGATCCCGAAGATCCCATCGTCGTGGTGGAAGCCACGTGGAAGATCCCGGTAATCGGTGATGGCAGCAGGCGAGAAGAGACCGTCGGAGAGCTCGTAGGTGTAGTCCCGACAAACCGGGAAGAGATCGGGAGCCCCCTCCGCGAGAGGTCCATCGAGGACGTCCTCACGCTTGTAGACCCGGTCGAGAACGGGGAGGCCGTCGTCGGGGTCTCTCAGGGCCGTCAGCGCGGCGATCACTTCGTCGCGGACCGCGTCGTAGTCGGCGCGGCTCACGATCCCCTCGGGCTCGCGGCCCTCGAGGTTCAGATAGATCCCCTGTTGCGGGTTCGGCGATGCGAACGCCTTGGTCGTGGACCAATCGATCGTGGACTGGGCCCGCGACTTCGCCTTCTGGTAGGTCGCCTTCGGAACCATCTTCTTGACCCGCCGAGCGAGTTTCCGGACCCCTTGCGACGACGCCAGCGACCCCGCGCCCTTGACCGAGAGCAGTCCTGCCTCGCTCAGGGCACGGTTCACGTTCACGACCTTCTCCTTGGGCCCGAATCCGTGGTCGGACATGGTGACGACGTAACCGTCGTCACCGGCCCAGTCGAGTAGGTCGCCGATCGCGGCATCCATCTCGTCGAAGAAGGCCCACGCGCGCTCCCGGATCGGTGCGGCCTCGGGACGTTCGTAGTGGGGACAGCGCGGGTCGATGTACTTGTAGTGAACGTGCATGAGCCGGTCGGGGGCCTCGAAGACGGCGAAGATGAGAGGGACGTCACCTTCGTTGTCGAGCAACCACCGCATCGCCTTCCGCTTCATCTCGAGGTTGCGCGACAAGCGCTCGATGATCGCGGTCGACTTCCAGTCTTCGTCGTAGTTGACCTCGATGTCGATCTCGTAACCGCCGGCGGCGTCGATCAGCTTCGACGCGAGCGATTCGGGATGCGTGAACCCCTCGGGCGT
>DASSMG010000330.1:0-13397 GCA_035688995.1 Actinomycetota bacterium | reverse complement strand
TCGGTGATGCACGAACCGGTGACGTTCGTGAACGCGCCGCTACTCGCTAAGGAACGCGGCATCTCGGTCGAAGAGGCGAAGATCACGCAGTCCCTCGATTACGTGAATCTGATCGAAGCGCGCGCGGCGGCACAGGGCGAGACCGTTTCGGTGGCCGGTGTCGTCGTCGGCAAAGACACCGAACGCCTCGTGCGTCTCTACGGTTACGACATCGACATGGCATTCAGCCCCGTGATGGCTTTCTTCCGCTACGAGGACCGTCCCGGAGTCGTCGGGATCGTCGGAAGCCGTCTTGGCGATGCGGGGGTCAACATCGCGAATATGCAGGTCGCTCGACGCGACCAGGGGGGCGAGGCGTTGATGGGTATCGCAGTCGATTCCCCGATCCCCGACGACGTCCTCGACTCCATCAGCGCCGAGGCGCAGCTACGGGACGCCAAGCTGATCGTTCTCGAGGATAGGTAGGCTCTCGCCGCAACGTCGTTTCCGATAAGGGGGAAGGGTCGATGGGGATCCAGCCAGTCGAGAAGATCTGGATGAACGGCGACCTCGTCGACTGGGATGCCGCGACCGTGCACGTTCTCACTCACGCTCTGCACTACGGCAGTGGGGTGTTCGAAGGCGTGCGTTGCTACAAGACCGAACGCGGTCCCGCGGTCTTCCGTCTAGGAGACCACTACCGACGGATGCAGCGGTCCGGAAAGATCTTTCAGATGGAGATCCCTTACTCGGTCGAGGAGCTTCGTCGCGCGACCTTCGACGTGATCAGGGCGAACGGTCTCGACGAGTGCTACGTCCGTCCGCTGGCGTTCCGCGGGTTCGGTGGAGAGATGGGTGTGAACCCCGCAGCCAACCAGGTCGAGGTCTCGATCGCGGTGTGGGAATGGGGCGCCTATCTCGGTGCCGACGCGGTGAGCAAGGGCGTCCGCGTCACGTTCTCGTCGTGGCGGCGCGGCGATCCGAACATCATCCCGCCGACCGCGAAGGCGACGGGGGCCTACATCAACGCGTCGATGGCCAAGCTCGAGGCGACACAGGCCGGGTTCGACGAGGCGATCATGCTCAACCCGCAGGGCCGCGTGGCAGAGGCGACGGGCCAGAACCTCTTCATCGTCCGCAACGGCGAGATCATGACCCCGCCTCTGGTGGACGGCCCCCTGCCGGGCATCACTCGGGAATCGGTGATGAAACTCGCCGCCGACCAGGGGAGCCCGGTCCACGAGACTTCGCTCAACCGGAACGATCTGTACACGGCCGACGAGATCTTCCTCACCGGGAGCGCCACCGAGGTCATCCCGATCCGTGAGGTGGACGGCAGGACGTTCGAGGTCGGCCCGATCACGCAGGCTCTGGCGCAGCGCTATTCCGAGATCTGCCGGGGTCGCGACGAGAAATACCTCGACTGGCTCGACTTCGTCGAATAGCGAACGCGGGTCGTAACCTGCGCCGATGCAGGTAAGGACTCGACTCGAACCCGCGCCGAGTGGATCGATCCACGTCGGTAACGCGCGCACCGGACTGTTCAACTGGATGTTCGCGCGCCATCACGACGGCGCGTTCGTGTTGCGGATCGCTGACACCGACGCCGCGAGGGCAACCGAAGAGAATTACCAGGCGGTCCTCGCCGATCTGAAATGGCTGGGGCTCCACTGGGACGAGGGCCCCGACATCGGCGGGCCTCACGGTCCCTACCGCCAGAGCGAGCGCCACGAACTACATCGCGATTGGGCTCGCAAGCTGATCGACGCCGGTTTCGCCTACGAGGATCGATCGACCGCCGAAGAGGTCGACGTCGAGCGCAAACGTGCCCAGTCCGAAGGCCGCCGACCAGATCACCGCGCGCTCGCAGAACGAGCCGCCGGCAACGGGGGCCCGGCATCGGTGCGGTTCGCGGTTCCGATGGACCGGACGATCACGTTCCACGACGAGGTCCTCGGCGAGGTATCCACCGACCTCGGCCGCACTCCGGACTTCGTGATCCTTCGCGCCGACGGCAGCCCCACTTACATGCTCGCCGTCACGGTCGACGACGTCGCGATGGAGATCAGTCACATCATCCGCGGGAACGACCTCGTCGCTTCCACCGCGCGCCAGTTGTTGTTGCGAGAGGCGATGGGCGTCGAACAGATGCCGGTGTTCGCGCACCTCCCTCTGATCGTCGACGACAAGGGCAAGCCGCTGTCGAAACGCTGGGGCGACGTGTCGGTACGGGCCTACCGGGACCAGGGGTTCCTCCCAGAGGCGATGCTCAACTACCTCGCGCTCCTGGGCTGGAGCCTCGACGATCACACGAACATCTTCCCGATCGACGAGGCGATCGCAGCCTTCGATCTCGGTCGGGTGAACCGCAACCCCGCCGCGTTCGACGTGACGAAGCTCGAATGGGTGAACGGTCACTACATCCGGGCCAAGAGCCCGAACGAGGTCGCCGAGGATCTCGTTCCGTTCTGCGTCGCCGAAGGTCTGCCCGCGGATTCGGACGAAGGCCGGGCGATCCTCGCTCGAGTCGCTCCGTTGCTGACCGAGCGGATGAAACGCCTGACCGAGGCACCGCCCATGATCCGTTTCCTGTTCGAAGACGTGAGCCCGGACACCAAGGCGGCCAAGGTGCTGGAGGGCCAGGGCGACTACCTGACCGAGGTCGCGGATGCCCTCGGCGCGATCGAGAAGTGGACCGTGGCGGAGATCGAGGGGGCCTTGCGAGCGCTCGCGGAACGGCGGGAGCTGAAGCCGAAGCAGGCGTTCCAACCGATCCGGGCCGCGGTCACGGGCACGTTGGTGTCGCCGCCGTTGTTCGAGTCGCTCGAGGTACTCGGCAAAGACAAGACGCTCGAGCGGATCCGCAGAGCGTCGTAGCCGACGGGTATCCTCAGCGGTCCCATGGGGTGTGGGGTAATTGGCAGCCCGACGGGTTCTGGCCCCGTTAGTCTAGGTTCGAGTCCTGGCACCCCAGCTAGCTCCGAACTTTTTCGTGCGTTCTGATTCGGTGGCAATTCGCGCAGACCACATCACATTTGCTGATCTCTTGGGCAACGCTTCATCGCGGGTGACAGCGCCACCAGGCCTCCGAGGCTCGTTGAAGTCTGCTCTCTGCTCACAGTAGTGACGGGGTATGACAAGAACCACGGCGTGTCACGGCGGGAGTTAGCGGACTGCATCTCTAGCCAAATCCGATAACCTGGGTCCTCCAAATCCGTGCCATGGGATTTGGGCTTCGGGGTTCTTTGCCGTCTGACCAGGCAAGGCCATGCCCGGAGGGGATGAACAAGGCCCGGTAGTCTAGTTGGCCAAGGACGCCGCCCTCTCAAGGCGGAGATCACGGGTTCGAATCCCGTCCGGGCTACTATTGCGGCGTCCCTGGACGCCGCGCATCCGCTCTGGCAAGGCGGAGATCACGGGTTCGAATCCCGTCCGGGCTACGGAAGTCGTGCGCGTGAACGCCGCGCGCGAAAGGCATAGGAGGAACGGCAGAGATGAATCCGACCGATGTAGTCGAGCAGCCGTACCTCCGCGCCGACATCCCCGAATTCAGGCCCGGTGACACCGTCAAGGTGCACGTTCGGGTCGTCGAGGGGGAGCGCGAGCGGGTCCAGGTCTTCGAGGGGATCGTGATCCGGCGCCGCGGCAGCCAGCTTTCCGAGACCTTCACCGTCCGCAAGATCTCCTTCGGGGTGGGCGTCGAGCGCACCTTCCCCGTTCACTCACCGATGATCGCCAAGATCGAAGTCGTCACCCACGGTGACGTCCGGCGCGCCAAGCTTTATTACCTCAGGTCGCGCGTCGGGAAGAAGGCGAAGGTGAAAGAGCGGCGCCAGGCCTAGTGACGTCCACCCAGGTGGACGAGGCCCCCTCCGAGGTCCGGACCGACGACGAGGGATCGCCCGAGAAACACCACCGCCCGCTCTGGCGCGAGCTCCCCGTCCTGGTGGTCATCGCGTTCGCGGCGGCTCTTCTTCTCAAGAGCCTCGTGGTCCAGGCCTTCTACATCCCGTCCGAGTCCATGGTGCCCACCTTGCAGGTCGGCGACCGGGTCCTCGTCGAGAAGGTCGCGTTGCGCTTCCGAGACCCCCGGCCCGGCGAAGTGGTCGTCTTCACCAGGGACTTCGACGGCACCCCCGATCCGCAGACGTCGGTGTGGGACGACATCTCCTCGGGGTTCAGGGGCCTCTTCGGGTTCCCCACGGGGGACGACCAGGACTTCATCAAGCGGGTCGTGGCGGTCGCGGGCGACACGATCGAGGGCCGTGACGGGCAGGTCCTGGTGAACGGCGACGTCGTCGACGAGCCTTATCTGCCGGCCGGCGTGACGACGGAGCCCTTCCCTCCCTACACGGTCCCGAAGGACGAGATCTTCGTGATGGGGGACAACCGCGGGAACTCGGACGATTCCCGGTCTTTCGGGGCGGTTCCCGAAGATGAAGTAGTAGGGCGCGCTTTTGTGCTCATATGGCCTCCTAGCGACATGAAGGGGCTCTGAGGACGATGGCGGAACCCGCGCCGATCGAGCACGAACCGGTCGACCCGGTCAAGTTCAACGCGAAGGAACGCAAACGCCGCAGCTTCTGGCGTCAGCTCGCCGAGCTTCCGGTCCTGATCCTGATCGCTTTCGTGATCGCGATCGTGATCAAGACCTTCATCGTGCAGGCTTTCTTCATCCCCTCGGGGTCGATGATCCCGACGCTGCATGTGGGGGACCGCGTGCTCGTCGAGAAGATGAGTTACCGCCTCCACGACCCTCGCCGCGGTGACGTCGTGGTCTTCGCCCGCGATGTACTCGGCCCTCAACCCGACGTTCCCTGGTATCAGGACGCTCGCAACTTCGTGCGCGAGCTCGTCGGCCTGCCCGTGGGAGCTGAAGAGGACTTCATCAAGCGTGTCGTCGCTACCGGAGGTGACACCCTTCGCTACGAGGGAAATCCACGGCAGATCTACGTGAACGGTGAGCCGGTCGATGAGCCCTTCGTCAATCACGGGGTCGATCGGACGAGTCCGACGATCACGAACCGCGACTGCAAGCGACTGAACATGACGGTGGCCGGCGACGCTTGCCGGGTCCCCGCAGGCCAGATCTTCGTGATGGGGGACAACCGGGGCAACTCGCAGGACTCCCGTTTCCTCGGACCGATCGACCAGGACAAGGTCATCGGCCGTGCTTTCGTGATCATCTGGCCGTTCCGCGATATGGGAACCCTTTAGGGGCGGCGTCCACGCATGGCCGGTGGTGCACTCGGGCTCATGGAACGGCGCCTCGCCGACGCAGGGTTCGAACTGGTGGCGGGGGTCGACGAGGTGGGCCGCGGGGCTTTGGCCGGTCCTTTGTTCGCCGGCGCGGTGGTGCTCCCGAAAGACGTCACGATCGAGGGGCTCCGGGACTCCAAGCTCTGCACCCGGCTCCAGCGCGAGCGCCTCGCACACGAGATCAAGAAAACGGCACTGGCTTGGTCGATCGTCCGCGTTAGACCCGACAAGATCGATCGCGTGGGGATCCAGCCGTGCAACCGCGAGGCGCTGAGACGAGCGGTTCGGAACCTCACGATCGAGCCCGAATACGTGCTCGTCGACTTCATGCGGATGAAGCGACTTCCGTGGCGGGGTCTTCTCGTGAAGAAGGCCGATGCCTGCTCGAAGAACGTGGCTGCCGCCTCGATCATCGCCAAGGTGGCCCGGGACGCCACGATGCGCAGGTATCACCGGAAATACCCGCAGTACGGCTTCGCCACGAATGTGGGCTACAAGTCACGCCAGCACTGGGAGGCGCTGATGCGCTTCGGGCCGACCCCCATCCACCGCCGCTCGTTCTACGGGGTGGTCGGATTCCTGGATGAAGATGGTGTCCTGAGGCCCCACCAGGCGCGAGACTTGGACCCAGCGGTGGGGGACCTTCAAGGGGAACCCCCTGCTCCCGGCGACGAGGAGATCGAGTGAGCGTCGAAGACCTCGAGAAGTACGAGGCGGAGATGGAGCTCCAGCTCTACAAGGAGTACCGCGACGTCCTCCCGATGTTCAAGTACGTCGTGGAGACCGAGCGTCGCTTCTACCTCGCGAACGAAGTCAAGGTCGAGACCCGTCACGCCGGATCGAAGGTGTGGTTCGAGGTCGAGCTCGGCGACGCGTGGGTGTGGGACATGCACCGGCCGGCCCGGTTCGTATCGCATGTGAACGTCGTCACATTCCGCGACCTCAACGTCGAGGAACTGGCTCAACTCGCCGAACGCGATCTCCTGCCCGAGCCTCCCGGGATGGAGCACTAGCTCTTTTCGTCACAGCCTCTCCGTACCGTCCCCGTCGTGGACGCGCGGACAAGTCTCGGCAGGACCGGCGAGGACGTCGCGGCTCGGTTCTTCGAAAGCCGTGGGTTCGTCGTCGTGTCCCGCAACGAGCATCTACCGGCAGGCGAGCTGGACCTCGTCTGCCGCCGCGGCGACCTGATCGTCTTCTGCGAGGTCAAAACGAGGCGATCGGGGTATTTCGGCGAGCCCTCGGAGGCCGTCGGCCACGTGAAGCAGATGCGGATCAAGCGACTGGCCGCTCAATGGCTGGCCCTCCACAGACCGGGCTCGGTGGACATCCGCTTCGACGTCGTGTCCGTTATCGTCCGCGACGGTCGGACGCTGATCGACCACATCCCCGACGCCTTCTGAGGAGCGACCGGTGACCGAATACCAAAGCTTGTTGTGGAAGGTCGAGAACGCGGTCGCGACGATCACGTTGAACCGACCCGAGAAGAAGAACGCGATGTCGTGGGTGATGTTCAACGAAATCCGCGCCGTCTTCGAGCAGGCCGCGTCGGACGACGAGGTTCGCTGTGTCGTCGTCACGGGGGCCGGGGGAGCGTTCTGTTCCGGGGCCGACCTCACCGATGCGGCGAATCTCGTGAGCACCACGTTCGAATTCAAGGAACGGATGAGGACGATCGATGGGATCGTCCGTGCATTCGTCGAGTGTCCGAAGCCGACGATCGCCAAGGTCACCGGCGTCGCGGCGGGGGCCGGGTGCAATCTCGCGCTTGCGTGCGATCTGATCGTCGCGAGTCATTCGGCGTCGTTCGCCGAACTGTTCGTGAAGAGAGGTCTCGTCGTCGACTTCGGCGGTACCTGGGCTCTGTCGCGGCTGCTGCCGCTCAACAAGGCCAAGGAGATCGCTCTCCTGGGCGACACGCTGTCGGCCGAAGACGCGGATCGTTTAGGCCTTCTCAATCGGTTGTGCGACGACGAGCAGATCGACGGAGTGGTCGACGATCTGGCGATGCGACTCGCGGCCCTGCCGCCCCGAACGGTTTCGATGATCAAGGACAATCTCAACCACGCCGGCGAGCGGTCGCTCGAGGAGAGTCTCGACGCGGAGAGCTTCGCTCAGTCGCTCGTGTTCTCGAGCGAGGACACGCGTGAGGCGATCACGGCCTGGATCGAGAAACGCGAGCCACACTTCACCGGCCGCTAAGCCTTTCTGTCGCACCCCACCGCTAGCGTCCCTTCCGGAGTCGCGCTCCCGGACCCGAGGAAGGAAGGGTCCATTGCTGGCAAAGACACGGTCCGTCGCCCTGATCGGCGCGGACGCCCATCTGGTCGAGGTCGAGGTCGATGTCGGTACCGGCATCCCAGGCTTCCGGGTAGTCGGTCTACCCACCGCGTCGGTACGAGAGGCCGAACAGCGAACCCGTTCCGCGATCGAAAGCGCGGGTGAAGCGTGGCCGAAGCAGCGAGTAGTCGCGAACCTTGCACCGGCAGGTCTGAGGAAAGAAGGGACACACTTCGATCTAGCTCTGGCCTGTGGAGTCCTGGCAGCAAAGGGAAAGATCGACAGCGATGTTGCACAAGGGTGGCTATACGTCGGTGAGCTTGCCCTTGATGGATCGGTCCGTCCGGTACGTGGAGTGGTTGCGGCAGCCATCGCCGCCAGAAGCGCGGGCTTGCGCGGTGTGATCTGTCCTGCGGCCAACGCTGCGGAGGCGGTAGCGATCGAAGGTATCGAGGTCGTGCCGGTGGAAACCTTTCGTCAGTGCGTCGACTTCTTACGCCTGCGCTGGCGGCCGGCCCCGGTCGAGGTCACGACTTTGGTTCAGGAAGTGGTCGACGACATGCGCGAGGTCTGTGGCCACGAAGGCGCGAAGCGAGCGCTTGAGATCGCTGCCGCCGGGGGCCACAACGTATTGATGTTGGGACCGCCCGGGTCCGGCAAGACGATGCTTGCACGGCGTATGCCGGGGATCATGCCGCCCATGTCGCAAGAGGAATCCTTGGACGTCACTCGGATCCATTCGGTTGCCGGGGTCCTTCCCGAAGGTGCCGGGCTCATCTCGACGAGGCCTTTCAGATCGCCTCATCACCACGTGTCCATGGCGGGATTGGTCGGCGGGGGCCCCGGCCTGGCACGTCCGGGCGAGATCAGTCTTGCGCATCACGGAGTTCTGTTCCTGGATGAACTACCGCTGTATCGGGGCGACGTGTTGGAAAGCCTTCGCGGCCCTCTGGAGGATGGGCGGATCCGTTTGGCGAGAAGCGGGGGCGCCGTGACCTTCCCCACGCGCTTCTCGCTGGTCGCCGCGATGAATCCCTGCCCGTGTGGTTACGAGGGTGATCGTGTCCGGACGTGCCGGTGTTCGGAGTCTGATCGGACGCGCTACTTCCGGAAGCTGTCGGGTCCTCTCTTGGACCGTATCGACATGCAGCTTTCCGTTCCACGTTTGACGAAGCACGATTTATTGCAGGGCTCCCCGGGGGAAGACTCGCGAACGATCAGGGAGCGCGTCGCCCAGGCTCGCAAGGTGCAAGCAGAGCGATTTGGGTCTACCCGTCTAACCAATGCTTCCGCCCCCAAGCGCGACTTCGAAAAGACAGCCTCTCTTGGTCCCGATGCAACGTGCGCGCTCGAGCAATTCGTCGACGCGCTTTATCTCTCGGGTCGGGCAGTAGAGCGTGCCGTACGTGTTGCGCGCACGATCGCGGACCTCAATGGACGATCCTCCATCTCTGGCGACGATGTCAGTCTAGGGATGACGTACCGCATGTCACATCCATATGAGGACCTGATGGCGTCGTGAAAACGCGTTACGTAAACCGTCTCAGCGAAGAGTGGCCTTCCGACCTAGATCGTCTCCCA
Source organism: Actinomycetota bacterium (assembly GCA_035688995.1). Classification (GTDB taxonomy): domain Bacteria; phylum Actinomycetota; class CADDZG01; order CADDZG01; family WHSQ01; genus DASSMG01. The sequence goes on along the minus strand of DASSMG010000330.1, from coordinate 4,298 downwards.
GGTGAGAAGCCGGTGACCTCTCTCTTTGTGTCCGGTCAGCCCCTAAGCCAACTCGGACCGATGGTGGCGATCGTGGGGGCGAGACACCCGAGCGCAGCCGGAATCGATGCAGCCGAAAATTTCGCGCGAGGCATAGCTCAAGCCGGGTTCACGATCGTGTCAGGTGTTGCGGTGGGGATCGATGCCGTTGCTCATCGAGCCGCGCTCTCCGTCGGGGGAAAGAGTGTTGGTGTGGTCGGATGCGGCCTCGATATCGATTATCCGCAACGCAACCGCCGGCTCAAGTCTGAGCTAATCACCCATGGGGCCCTGATCAGCGAATATCCGGCGGGCACCGAGCCTCGATCGTTCCATTTTCCTGAGCGCAATCGCATCATCGCCGGTCTCTCAAAGGCCGTCGTGTTTGTCGAAGGCGGTGAAAGAAGCGGAGGGCGCATAACCGCGCGCATAGCGGCGGATACGAACCGAGAGGTGTTCGCTGTTCCCGGAAGCTTCCGCAATCCGCTCGCGGCCGGTCCTAACGAATTGATTCGAACGGGCCAGGCCGCCTTGGCTACCGACGTCAATCACGTTCTCGAGGTGATTGCCCCCCAACTCGTGTGGCGCTCGCATCTCGATGATGTCGCTCAGCAAGTTGAGGATCCGACGCTCGGGTTACTAGAAGAGGATCGCAGAATCCTTGAATTCCTCGATGACATTCCTGTCAGTCCGGATCTTCTGTGTGCCCGTCTCGAGATCCCTGCTACGGCGGCTGGTTTGGCGCTGTCACGGCTCGAGGTTCGGGGATTAGTTGTCCGAAAGGCTGGGGGTTACCTCATCTCCAAGAAAGGCGCGGAGTTGCGAGTCCTGCTGGTGATGGTTGCGGAGAAACAAGGATCGCGTTCTTGAAAGGTGCGGTGCATGCGGTGCACTCGGTGCACGGTGCACCGCATGCACCGAGTGCACCGCTGATGTCGCCGACTCGAACGTGCTGTCGCCCTGAAGATCCGTCGCCTCTCTGCCGCCAGGGAGGAAACGCCCGTCGGGGGGCAGCGCAGCCCAGTGGTTGACCTAGCCGCGCGCCGTCGCCATGCTTTCAAAGATGACTTCCCCCCCGGCGCTGGACCGCGCCTGCGACTCGTTCTTGCAGTCGCTTGCGGCCGAGCGAGACCTGTCCCCGAACACGATCGCGGCCTACGGCTCGGACCTTCGCCAGTTCATCGAATGGGCCGCTCGCTCGCATGTCGACGACCTTCACGGCATCGACAAGAAGATCGTGAGGCGCTACGTCTCGTGGTTGTCGTCCAATCGCTACGCGCGTAGATCGATCGCCCGCAAGGTGAGCGCGCTCCGATCGCTCCTGCGGTGGGCCATGCTGCACGGCCTGATCGACGCCAGTCCCGCGGCCGAGGTCGCGGCGCCGAAGCTCGACCGGCCGCTACCCAAGGTGCTGAAGGCCGAGGCGGCGGGGCGTCTCGTGGAGCTGCCTCCGGACGACGAACCGGTGGGACGCCGGGACCGTGCCCTCCTCGAGCTGCTCTACGGGAGTGGTCTCCGGGTCGGAGAGGCATCGGGGCTGGACGTCGACGACGTCGATCTGAGGAGCAACGCCGTCACCGTCACGGGCAAGGGCCGGAAGCAGCGCCGGGTGCCGATGACGCAGCCCGCCGCGGCGGCGATCCGCCGCTACATCGACGTCAGACACACCCTGGTGAGGAACGACGCCGCGGGCCCAGCCCTGTTCCTGAATGCCAGGGGAACAAGGCTTACGCCCCGCAGCGTTAGAGCCATCGTGGAACGCTACGCGGTGGCGGAGGGCCTGGGCCCCCTTTATCCGCACGCCCTGCGGCACTCATTCGCCACTCATCTTCTGGATGGGGGGGCGGATCTACGTTCGGTGCAGGAACTTCTTGGGCATGAGAATCTGGCAACCACGCAGATCTACACCCACGTCTCCATGGAGCGGATGAAGGCGGTCTATGAGCAGAGCCATCCCCGAGCCTGAGCTCGAGGTCGACACGATCGAAGATGAGGTCGATGACCGGTCGATACCGGCTGCCGACGTCGTGGGTGACGCGTGGGACGAGTACAAGCAGAGTGGTTCCACCACCGCCCGCGACCAGCTGATCCTTCATTACTCGCCACTCGTCAAGTACGTGGCGGGGCGCGTCGCGGTAGGTCTTCCCTCGAACATCGACCAGTCGGATCTGATCTCCTACGGAATCTTCGGGCTGATCGATGCGATCGACAAGTACGACCGCTCGAAGAACGTCAAGTTCGAGACCTACGCGATCAGCCGGATCCGTGGCTCGATCATCGACGAGCTCCGGGCGATCGACTGGGTACCTCGATCGGTCCGGTTCAAGGCACGGGAGGTCGAGAAGGCCTACGGAGCACTCGAGAACCGCCTCAAGCGGCCGCCCTCGGACCAGGAGATCGCGGCAGAGCTAGGGATCTCTACCGACGAGCTCAACCACATCTACACGCAGCTTTCGAACGTGTCGCTGATCGCCCTCGACGAGATCACCACCACCGATGGAGACAAGGGCGACAAGCTTTCGCTGCTCGACACCCTCGAGGACACCAAGACCGCGTCCCCGATGGAAGCCTTCGAGAACGAGGAGATGCGCGAGATCCTCATCAGCTCGATCAACCACCTCCCGGAACGTGAGAAGCGGGTCGTAACCTTCTATTACTTCAATGGACTGACCCTCGCCGAGATCGGCAAGGTTCTGGGCGTGACCGAGTCGAGGGTCTGTCAGATCCACACGAAGGCAGTGCTGGCGCTCAAGGGGAAGATCGCCGAGGCAACTCAGGTCGAGTAGGTCGATTAGACTCCCGACCATCTCTCACGCTCGTCGAAATTCGGTCCCTTCGGGGTAGACGGGCGGACGTACAACCGAAGGAGGTTTCACCGTGCCCGTCGTTACGATGAGGCAGTTACTGGAGTCGGGTGTCCATTTCGGACATCAGACTCGAAGATGGAACCCGAAGATGAAGCGATTCATCTTCGCGGAGCGCAACGGGATCTACATCCTCGACCTCCAGCAGACCATGACGGGGATCGAACGCGCCTACACGTTCGTCCGTGACCTCACGGCGCGCGGCGGGACGGTCCTGTTCGTGGCGACGAAGCGTCAGGTCCAGGATGCGATCGAGGAGCAGGCCCAGCGCTGCGGCATGCCCTACGTCAACTTCCGGTGGCTCGGCGGGATGCTCACGAACTTCCGCACGATCCACGACCGCATCCGCAGGATGCGGGAGCTGGAGGACATGATCCAGTCGGGAGCCCTGGAGGCCCTGCCCAAGAAAGAAGCACTGCGGTTGACGCGCCAGCACGAGAAGCTGTCGCGGAACCTCAGCGGCCTCCGCGATCTCGACCGTGCTCCGGACGCGATCTACATCCTCGACACGAAGAAGGAAGAGATCGCGGTCCGCGAGGCTCGCAAGCTCGGTATCCCCATCGTCGCGGTCCTCGATACGAACTGCGACCCCGACGAGGTCGATTACGGGATCCCGGGTAACGACGACGCGATCCGTTCCGGTGCATTGCTCACGCGGATCATCGCCGACGCGGTGCTCGAGGGTAAGTCGATGCGTCCCGAGGACGCCAACGCTTCGAAGGGGGACGGGGCGGCCCAGCCGACGGTGGCGGCCGACGTCTTGCCGACCGCGGCGCAAGAGCCGAAGGCCGACTGGGAACTCCAGCTCGAGGCCGAAGAAGCGGCCGAAGCAGCCGGGCGCATCAGCGACGAGTCGCAGGCAGAGAAAAACGCAGCCGCGAACGGCGGCGCCGTGGCCCCGAAGATCGATGCCGCGGACTCCGGGAAGGCCGACGCCCCCGGTGACGAGGCGGGCGACCTCAGCCATCCCCGTCCCAAAGAAGAGTCGTAGAGAGAGGTAGTGACATGGCGGAATTCAGCGCACAAGACGTAAAGGCCCTACGCGAAGCGACGGGGGCCGGGATGATGGACTGCAAGAAGGCACTCCAGGAAGCGAACGGGGACCTCGACACCGCGAAGCGGTTGCTGCGCGAGAAGGGCTTGGCGGATGCCGCCAAGAAGACCGGACGCAGCGCGAGCGAGGGGATCATCTACTCCTACATGCACCAGCCGCAGCCGAACTATCCGGCGAAGCTCGGCGTGATGCTCGAGCTCAACTGCGAGACCGACTTCGTCGCGAAGACGGAGCAGTTCGAGCGGCTCGCGAAGGACATCGCGATGCACATCTCGTTCGCGGACCCATCGTGGACGTCGCGTGACGAGGTCCCCGGCTCGATCATCGAGGAAGAGTCGGCCATCTACTCCAAGCAGGCGAAG
>DASSMG010000329.1:0-6009 GCA_035688995.1 Actinomycetota bacterium | reverse complement strand
GTAACCGGCACGGGTCTGGAGCGTCGTAGGGCGTGTGGTCCGTCTGCTACTGAAGGCCGTGTGGTTCCTCCTGGCGCTGCTCTTCCTCACCCTGCTGCCAGGCTTGTTCGGCGCGCTGATGGGTTGCTCGTTCGATGGAGGGCCGTGCGATCCGCGCCCCGCTCTCATCTTGCTCGGCTCCGCTTTGACCGTCGGAGTTCTTCTGTGGCTCCTATGGGATCGTGCCTTTCCCGATCGGTGGCCGTAGCACGAGTTACTTCTGCAACGTCTACTTCGATATGCGCACCGGACGTTACAAAGTAGGAGCCCGCGCACTCTTTACTACGAACGTCACGTATCTCGTTACGAACGTAAGGAAGAGTTACCGGAGATGGTCCGGCTAGCTCCCCGACTTCGCGAGCATGCGTCGCAGGACCATCTGCAACACGCCGCCGTGACGGTAATAGTCGAGCTCGACATCGGAATCGATGCGGCATTCGACCTGGAACTCACGTTGGTTGCCGTCGTCGTCGGTCACACGCACCGTCAGCTCCGCATGAGGCTCGAGGCCTTCCGCTACGCCGGTGATGTCGTACCGCTCGGTCCCAGTCAGCGACAGGCTCGCGGCGCTCTCGTTGTTGATGAACTGCAGCGGGAGCACACCCATCCCTACGAGGTTGCTGCGGTGGATCCGTTCGAAGCTCTCGGCGATGACGGCGTGAACCCCGAGGAGTCGCGGGCCCTTCGCCGCCCAGTCCCGCGAGCTACCCGATCCGTATTCCTTACCGGCGATGACGATCGTCGGAACGTCGTCGTCCAGGTAGCGTGACGAAGCCTCGAAGATCCGTTGCTGCTCGCCGTCGGGTAGGTGGCGGGTCCACGCCCCCTCTTTGCCCTCGACTAGCTGGTTGCGGAAGCGGATGTTGGCGAAGGTTCCGCGCACCATCACCTCGTGGTTCCCGCGCCGTGAGCCGTAGCTGTTGAAATCCTGCGGCTCGACCCCGTTCGCGATGAGATATTCACCGGCCGCCGAAGCGGGTGGGATCGATCCGGCCGGGCTGATGTGGTCGGTCGTGACCGAGTCGCCCACGAGCGCAAGGACGCGGGCTCCGATGATGTCCTCGAGGGGGCCGGGCTCCGAGCCGAGGTCCTCGAAGAACGGAGGTTCCTTCACGTACGTCGAGTTGGGGTCCCACTCGTAGAGGTCGCCCTCCGGCGAGGGAAGTGCTTTCCAGCGCTCGTCGCCCTCGAAGACTCGTGCGTACTCGGCGTCGAAGAGATCGGCCTTCACCGCAACCATCGCTTCGATGATCTCCTCCGAGCTGGGCCACAGCTCGTGGAGGTAGACGTCGTTGCCGTTGGAGTCGGTTGCCAGGGGCTGCGTCGACAGATCGATGTCGGCCGTACCCGCCAGGGCGTAGGCCACCACGAGCGGCGGCGACGCGAGGTAACTGGCTTTCACCTGGGGGTGGATACGACCCTCGAAGTTGCGGTTGCCCGACAGCACCGAGACGACGGCGAGGTCGTGTTCGTCGATCGCCTGCGCGATCGGGCCGGGGAGGGGACCGGAGTTCCCGATGCAGGTCGTGCACCCGTAGCCCACCACGTAGAAACCGAGCTTCTCGAGAGGATCGAGGAGGCCCGCCCGCGTCAGGTACTCGGTCACCACGCGCGACCCGGGAGCCAGAGAGGTCTTGACCCACGGCTTGCGAGTGAGGCCCCGGTCTGCAGCCTTCTTCGCCAGCAGTCCGGCGGCGAGCATCACCGACGGGTTCGAAGTGTTCGTGCAGCTCGTGATGGCGGCGATCACGACCGACCCGTGTTTCAGAGTGATCGAGTTGCCGTCGCCGTCGTCTACGTCGACGGTCTCATCCGGCTGTGCATCGTGAGCGTGTTCGCGCGGGGGCGACTCCGGGGATCCACCCTCCGCCACCCAGCGCGACAGGTCGACCTTCACGCCGTTGTTGTCGGCCACCTCGGCGGAGTAGATGTCGGTGAAGCTGTTCCAGACGCCCGGCAGCGGCACCCGATCCTGCGGCCTGCGGGGACCCGCAACGCTCGGCACGACGGAGCCGAGGTCGAGCTCGAGGGTCTCGCTGAACGTGGGGTCGGGCGAGCTATCGGTGCGGAACATGCCCTGTTCCTTCGCGTAGCGTTCGACCAGGTCGATCAGATCTTCGGAACGCCCGGTGAGTCGCATGTAATCGAGGGTCTGCGTGTCGATCGGGAACAGCGAGGCGGTAGCACCCATCTCGGGCGACATGTTCGACAGCGTCGCGCGGTCGGCGACGGTGAGGCCGGAGAGGCCCTCGCCGTAGTACTCGACGAACTTGCCGACGACTCCGTGCTTGCGCAACATCTCGGTGACCGTGAGGACGAGATCGGTTGCGGTGACCCCGGCCGGCAGAGCCCCAGTGAAGCGGAACCCGACCACCGTGGGCGTAAGAAGCGGCAGCGGCTGACCGAGTAGAGCGGCTTCGGCTTCGATGCCACCGACCCCCCAGCCCAACACGCTCAACCCGTTGACCATCGGCGTGTGTGAATCGGTTCCGACGAGCGTGTCCGGCACGGCGATCGGACCGGCGTCGGTCTCCAGCGTCTGCACGACCTTGGCGATGTGCTCCAGATTGACCTGATGGACGATCCCCATGCCGGGCGGGACGACGCGGAACCCGGCGAACGCTTGCTGGGCCCAGCGCAGTAGCGAGTACCGCTCGTGATTGCGCTCGTACTCGCGCTCCACGTTGAAGGCAAAGGCACCGGAGTTGGCGAAGGCGTCCACCTGCACCGAGTGGTCGATAACGAGATCGACCGGGACCAGGGGATCGACGAGCGACGGGTCACCGCCTTCGCGCCTGATCGCGGAGCGCATCGCGGCGAGATCCACGACTGCGGGAACCCCGGTGAAGTCCTGCAGGATCACGCGCGCCGGTGTGAACGCGAACTCGCTTACGCCGAGGGGCTTCTGACCCCACATCGCCAGCGAGCGAACGTCATCTTCCGACGCGAAAGCCGTGCCGGCGTTCCGCAGAAGGTTCTCGAGAAGGACCTTGACCGTCATCGGCATCCGCTCGGGCTGCGCCCCCTCGCTCTCGAGGGCGGCGAGACTGACGAAACTCAGCGAGCCGGACGCGGTCTCCAAGGGCCGCAGAGCGCCGAACGGGTCGGGAGGTACCGGGGACTTCGGGGTGCGCGCCATGGCCCGCATCCTATTCGGCGGGTCGCGCGTGGCCCGCCTACTTCTGGAGCTCGGGGCACTCCTTCTTGTAGAGCTTGATCACTTGCGGAGGGGCACCCTGGAGCATCGAGCAGTCGATCCCGCCACCGGTATCGCCGCCGAGACCGCCGAGCCCTCCGAGAAGCGATTGCATCAAGCCTTCGAGGTCGACCTCGACCGCATCCTCGACCGGTTCGACGTTGCCGTCGAAGTCCGAGAGAGCGACGTCTATCGCGAGTTTGTCGACGCCGTCCGGAGGTGGCGTGGGAGCAAGTTTTCCAAGTTGAAGCAGGTCGAACCTGATGCGCTCGATGGTGTTACCGGCGACCCAGAAGTCCACCGAGATCTCCCCGTCCGGAACGTCCTGCAACCCGGTGCCGAGACCCTGAAGCGTCTGAGAGGCGGGCCCGAGATCTCCGAGGACGTCTTCCAGGGTCTGACGGATCGGAAGGGTCGCAACCAGATGGGATGCGCCGTCTTCCTCACCTTCGTCGGTCACCGTGGCGTTGTCCGTTACGTCGTTGGCGATCCCCTCGAGCATCTTCTGTTGATCGACGTTGGTCTGCCCGAGCTGGTCCTGAGCCTGGGACAGGTTCTTTATGGCGATCCAGTCGCCGTTGAAGACGGTGTCGATCCAGTCGAGTCCCAGTCCCTTGGCCTGACGACGTGCGTCGTCGAGCGCGGCCTGGTCCTGACCGAACAGTCGCGCGATCGAATCGACGTCGGCCCGCAGGTAGAGCGTGTTGTCGACCTGTCGCATCTCCAGAACGGTCTGATCGCCGAGATCGAGCGTAGTGAGAGAGGTCGCCGTCGCGGGGTCCTTCCCCTTGGACGAAACGGTCAGGGTTCCATCGGCGATGGCCTGGGCCTGCTCCTCGGTCAGCTCTCCGTTGGATATCGCCGTCAACGACGAAGTGTCGGTGTCCAACGAGATCGTCGCCGTTCCGGAGTCACCCCCGGACGTCTGCAGGAGGGCGGCGGTCAGACGTGCCTTGGCGTCCTCCGAAGTTCCCGAGCCGTTCGGTCCGGTCGAACACGCGCCGAAGACGAGAGCTCCGGCGATGAGTGCGACGACGAGTTTCAACCTCACGCGAGGTCCTCGATGACCCTCGCCGCGTCCTTGCGGATCCCCGTGACGAAGGGGATCTCCACCTTGGTGAAGCGTCTCGCCTCGGTCGCGCGCAGCCGTCGCATCAGCTCGACTATTCGCACGGGCGTGTCGGCTTCGAAGCAGAGGATCCACTCGTAGTCACCAAGGCCGAACGCACTTGTGGTGTTGGCGAGGATGTCGGGGAATTCACGCCCGGCCTCACCGTGCTCGCGCAGCAACGATCCTCGCTCGGCCGGCTCGAGGAGGTACCAGTCGTGCGTCCGGACGTAGGGATAGACGCAGATGTACTTCTTCGGCGGTTCGCCCTTCGCGAAGGCAGGTAGGTGGTCTTTCGAGAATTCCGCGGGCATGGTGATCCCGAGGAACGCCTCGGTCTGTTCGAGTGTCCGACCGAGTTGCGTTCGCTTGAACTCGATCGTCAACTCCTCGATGACGTCGATGTCGTCGGCGACCCACCAGATCATGAGGTCGGCGGCCGCGGTGAATGCAGAGGTGGAGTAGATGCCTCGCGTCTCGACGCGATCCGAGTAGCGGTCGAGCAGGTCGACGACCTCTTTGGCGGCCACGCCGCGGTCGAGACCTTCGAGCCTGTCGCGGATCGTCTTGAAGACCGGATAAGACGCGTACTTCACTGGGGGCTGGTCCATCAGACCAGCCTAATCCCGGGCCGAAGCAATGGAATCGGCGATCCGAAGACCCTGGAGTAGGCAGTCGTTGAGCCCGGTGGCCGTGTACCCCGCGCCGACGAGGCTCAGGTTGCCGACCTCGGCCAGTTCGTTCTCGATCGCGGCGACCCTCGCCCGGTGCCCGACCACGAAGCGCGGCAACGCGCGCTCCCAGCGGTGGACGGCGGTCGCGATGGGATCGCCTTCGGCCCCCAGGAAACGACGCACGTCGGCGCTCGCTCTCGCGACGATGTCGTCATCGTCGGAAATGTCGCCTTCGGGTCCGGTTTCGCCCCGGCCGACGACGCAGCGAAGAAGCAGGCGGCCGTCTGCCGGTGCCTCATCCGGCCATTTCGAAGAAACCCACGTGCACGCGGCGATCGACGCGCGTTCCGAGCGCGGCACGAGCAGCCCGCTTCCCGTCGAGGGAACCCGGACGGCCCCCGGCGGATAGAGAAGGTTCACGACCGAGACGGAGGCGAACGTGAAGTCCGCCAGTCGTCGGGCCGCCGAAGGGGCAACGTCGGCCAGAACGGAGGCCGCCGCGTGGGCGGGAACCGCGACCACCACCGCGTCGGCTTCGATCTCGACGTCGTCGGCTTCGACCACGAACCCGGCTCCCGACCGCGTCACGCGCCGCACCGGCGTCGACAGGTGAACGTCGGCGTCGGATCGTTCGGCGAGCGCGTCGACCAACCTCGACATCCCGCCCTTGAGTCCCAGGAATCGGGGCCGCTGTTGCCCGCGCTTGGCACGACCCAACGCGAGTGTCACGCTCCGGTGCTTCGTGGCCGCTTCGAAGATCGGCTCCGCCGCCATCCGCATGCTCATGCGATCGATGTCGCCGGCGCGCGTTCCCGCCATCAGCGGATCCACGAGTCGCTCCGCGACCTCGTTGCCGAACCGTCTTCTCACGAAGCCACCGAGCGAGACGTCGTCGCCGACGATCTTCCCGGGGATCACGACGTCACCGGCAGCGCGCACGAGACCGCGCCAGGAAAGCACGCGCGACCTGAGCAGCGCGCTCAGAGATCCCG
>DASSMG010000328.1:0-2264 GCA_035688995.1 Actinomycetota bacterium | reverse complement strand
GACCGGTCGCGGGGCGCATCTTCGTGACGTCGTCTTCCGACGAGAAGCTGGAACGCGCTAAGGAACTTGGAGCCGACGCCGCGATCAACTACAAGAGTGCGGATGTCGGGCGGGAGATCCGGCGACTCACGTCGAAGCGCGGGGTCGATCTCGTCGTGGATTCGGCGGGCGGTCCATCGATCGACCAAGGGCTGCGGTCCCTGACGAACGGCGGCCGGCTCGTGGTCTCGGGTGCGACGGCGGGTCGCCGCGCGGAGCTGGACGTAGGACGGCTCTTCTGGAATCAGCTGAGCGTCATCGGCTCGACGATGGGATCGCACAACGACGTGGCGGAGATGCTCAGAGCCGTCGCGGGGATGGGTCTCCATCCGATCATCGATCGGACGTTCGCGCTGGACGAGGGCCGCGCCGCGCTGGATCACCTGGCCACTCAACAGCAGTTCGGCAAGGTCGTGCTCGAGATCTAGTCGGCGGGGTTGCCGCTTCCTTCGACCGCAGCCCGGATCGCCGCCGCTACGGCTTCGGTCGCCAGATGCCCGAGGACGTCGAGGTTCGCGACCCGTGGTTCCTCGGGAGCCGCAACCGCGAAGACAACATCGCCGTCGTAGCGGGTATGTGCGGGCCGGATGCTGATCGTGATGCCGTCGGCTCCACGTGACGCAAGGAACCGAACCTCCCGCTTGTCGAGGTTGGCTCGGGTCGCAACGACGGCCAGCACCGTGTTCGTAGGCGCGGGACCGCGATCCGGCCCCACGTAAGTGGGATCGGGGGCCGAAGTGCCGGCGACAACCGTCCCGTCCGGTGCGAGGACGTCGCCCACCGAGTTGACTACCGCAAGCGCGGCCACGGTTTCACCGGAACGCTCCACCGTGGCGATGCCGAGCCCGCCGGGGGCGAGGTGTTCGCGCCCGGCCCACTTCCCAACGGTGGCTCCGGTTCCCGCGCCGACCAGCCCGATCGGGACATCGGTCGCGCGCGCGTCGTCGCACGCGGCGCGTCCCGCCTCGTGATCCGGTCGTACGTCTGGGTTTCCCGTGCCGAGATCGAAGATCACCGCGGCCGGCACGATGGGGACCCGCGCGATTCCGGTTTGGTAGCCGATGTCGCGCTCGGCCAGCCAGTCCATCACGCCGCCCGCAGCGGCGAGGCCGAATGCACTCCCGCCCGTGAGCAAGATCGCGTGTATCTCGGTCATCTTGCGATCCGGATCGAGATGGGTGAGCTCGCGCTCGCTCGGAGAAGACCCGCGGATGTCCACCGCCGCGACGTTTCCCGGCGGAGGCAGGATCACCGTGCACCCCGTGTGCGCGGTGGCATCGGTGTAATGGCCGACCTCGAAACCCATCCCGAGCGACGCGGTTCTCATGATTCCTGATACGAGTAGCGCTCTTCGAGCCATGGGTCGGCCCGGTTGTGATACCCGCGCACCTCCCAGAACCCGCGTCGATCTTCGGTCAGCAACTCGAAGGACCTCACCCACTTCACGCTCTTCCAGCCGTAAAGCCGCGGGACGACGAGGCGCAACGGATAGCCGTGCTTCGGTGCCAGGTCCGTCCCGTCGTGCCCCCACGCGAGGATCGAGGTGTCTTCCCTCAGGACGTCGAGCGGGAGATTCGCGGTGTAGCCGTATTCGGCGTGGACGACCGCGTGCCGAGCGTCGTCCAGGGGCCCCGCGAGATCGAGCACTGTAGCGGAGCGCACGCCGCGCCAGCGGTTGTCGAGCCTCGACCAGCCCGTGACGCAATGGAAGTCCGAGGCCAGCTCGATCGTGGGCAACGAGCGCAGTTCGGAGTAGCCGAGCTCGACGTCCATCGCGACCTCGCCGCGCACGGTGAAACGCCACGCTTCGGGATCGAACGCGGGGACGGGGCCCTCGTGGAGGACCGGCCATCCACGACGCACCCGTTGCCCCGGGGGGACGCGCTTCGCGGCATGCTCCGGGAGCGGCGCCTTCGAGGTCTCTTGCTCGGGTTCGATCTCGGTCTCGGGCGACGCCGGGACGCGATCGAGATCGTCGAGGCGGAGGCGCACCTGTTCGATCAACGCGGTGTCGTTCGTGCGCTCGGCTTCCGCCAGAACCGTCTCGAGGCGGTGCCGGGCGCGGTTGTGCCCCCGGGTGGAACCTCCCGAGTACTTGACGAAGTTGTCGGCGGTATGAAGAAGACGCAACAGGCGGTCGCGATCCGTCATCGCGCGAGTCTAGGTGCGGCGCGGGGAGCGGTTAGCGGATTCCGGTGTCGTAAGGAGCCGGGATCCACGACGGG
>DASSMG010000327.1:0-2302 GCA_035688995.1 Actinomycetota bacterium | reverse complement strand
CGCTACCGACCGTGGTGAGCTTCCGGCCGACATCGTGATTCTCGGGTTGGGCACCGACCCGAACACCGATCTTGCGGCGGCGGCGGGCATCGAAACTGGCGTGAGGGGTGGCATCGTCGTCGACAGAAGGATGCGCACGAGTGTCGACGGGGTGTGGGCCGCGGGTGATTGCGCCGAGAAATTCCATCTGGTGTCGCGACGCAATGTCGTGCTTGCGCTCGGGACCCATGCGAACAAGGAAGGCCGTGTTGCCGGCATCAATCTCACCGGTGGTTATGCCACCTTCCCCGGGATCCTGGGAACCGCGATCGCGCGGGTCTGCGGTTTCGAGGTGGCACGCACGGGCTTGACCATGACCGAGGCTGCAGAGGCCGGTTTCGAGGCTCTCGGGTCTTCGATCGAAGCCACCACGAAGGCCGGTTACTTCCCGGGGGCCGAGTGGATGAAGATCAAACTCGTCGTCGAGGCCCGGTCCGGTCGCTTGCTCGGAGGTCAGATCGTGGGCAAGGACGGCTCCGCGAAACGCGTCGACACGATCGCGACCGCGTTGTGGAACGAGATGACCGTCGACGAGATGCTCAACCTCGACCTGTCTTACGCACCGCCGTTCTCCCCGGTTTGGGACCCGGTCCTGACGGCGGCGCGGCGTTCGTGGGGTGACGTTCTCGGGTCGCTCCGCGACTAGCTACGAGGTGAAGATCGCCACCACGTAGCCGGCAACCAGCAGCATGCCGGCGGCCAGGTGGAGGGTGATGTTCTTCCCCATCGCGCTCATCAGTTCGTAAGGGCTGTCGTAGTGCGAGTCGAGGCCCTTGTAGACCTGGACTCCCAAGGGAGCCGCGGCGAGTGCGGCCAGCGTCCACACCGGCATGATCCCGAAGACGACGCCCCCCACGATCAGCAAGAAAGCCGCAACGACCGAAGCGACGTATCCGGCGATGATCGCCCCGCGGCTCAGTCGAACGACGATCGTTCTCTTGCCGGCTTTCGCGTCGCCGTAGCGATCGGGGATCTGGTTCACGTAGAGGACGAGCATGATGAGCAAGGCCACCGGTAGCGAGGCATAGAGGGCCTCGAAAGTGAGCCTCTGGGCGACGACGTAATACGAGCCGAGAACCATCACCGGGCCGAAGCCCAGCGCCACGGCGAGCTCACCCAACCCGTGGTGGACGAGCCGCAACGGGGGTGCCGTGTAGAAGATCGAAAGGAACATCCCCACGGCGCCGATCCACAGGAGATCCCAACCCCGGGTCGCGGCCAGGAACAAGCCGATGGCTATTCCGAGCGCGTAGCAACCGATGGACGTCCAGCGCATCGCTTTCAAGCTCACGAGCCCGTATTGGATGACCCGCGATCCTCCCGAGAACATCGTGGGATTGACGTTCGCTTCGTCGGCTCCGCTCGTCGCATCCGAAACGTCGTTCGCAACGTTCAAGCCGAGGTGGATCGCCGAGCCACCGATCAACGCGAGGACCGTCAGCCACCAGGCCGAGAACCCGTCCGCTCGAGCGACGACTGCGCCGAGAAGGATCGGGACCAATGTTGCCGTGAGGAACGGCACGCGCGTGGCGAGGAAGATGAGCCAACCGAGAGACATCGTCGGTTTCACCTCGACGCCGCGTTCCGCACTGAGCTTCCTCATGTACGTGTGCGCGACGGGGACCGAGCGTTCGCACAATTCGAAGAACGACATGCGGTCCTCGTCCCATCCGTGCGTCCGCGCCGGAGTCAGCTCGAGCGTGCCGTTCGATCGCTCGATCGTTCCCCACACGCTCACGTAGCGACGTTGGTCGTAGCCGACACCCGGATACGGCCGGACGTGGCTGAAGGTGACGTTGACCTCGCGATTGAGATCCACCTGAGGTAGTGAAGGAGTGTCGAGTTCGATCGTGCCCTTCTGCGGATTCGTGCGGAACTCCGTCGCGACGTTTACTGGGTAACCGTCCTTGTCGACGAACGCGACAACCGCGTGCGAGAAACCTGCAACATCTTCGAGTAGGGCTTCGTCTCTGACCGTGGATCGTGCCATCAGGCCGCGACACCCCCGATCGTGAACACTTCGGGTTCCTTATCCGTTCGCCCGTCGTGCCACAAGAACCCGCGCCGCGGAGCGATCTCGATGATCGAACGTTCCCAGAACAACGGCATGGCGAATCGCTTCTTAACGAGGTCGGCGATGATCGGCTCCTTCGCGACCCACAGCGGCAGCAGCCGTTCCCACCCGGAGTGCAGGTCGTCTTCGATCACGCGTGCATCACCCTGGATCGTGGCGCGCCTGAAAGGCTCGACCGGAGCCGCGATC
>DASSMG010000326.1:0-2464 GCA_035688995.1 Actinomycetota bacterium | reverse complement strand
CCGTCGTGGGAGAGCTGCGTGGGGGCCGCGACGATCGTCACCCCCGCACGCGCCGCAGCGAGCTTCCCGATGTCGAGGCAGCGGCCCCCGCCGACGGCGATGACCGCGTCGGCGCCCTGCTTCTGGGCCGTGGAACCGAGTTCTGCCGCCCACGCCTGATCGGCCGCAGTGGGAGCCGTCGTGGGTCGATCGAGCGGTTGCAGGCGGGCGGTCAGCGAGGTTCCGTGTTTCGAGGCCAGCACGAACGGGCGCTCGATCCCGAGGTCTTCGATCAGGCGCGCCAGGGCCTCGGCCGCGTCCTCCTCGCTCGGATCCTCCGAGACGTAGACGTGCGGTGCTTCCACGTCCTAGGCCGGTTGTTCCTGACCCGCAGGTTGTTCCCACGCGTCGCGATGCCGCGCGATCACGTCGGCGGCATGAGGCACGTCCTCCGGGCTGTCGACCTCGGCGTATTCGTCGCCGCGCACGAACGTTGCACGCGTATCGACCTTGCCGATCATCTGCGCGTAGATGTCTTCGTAATAACCGTGAGTCTCGGCACGCCACTCGAGGTCGGTCGCGATGTCTAGGTAGGTCCTCGCCGCGGTCGGTCTGATCAGAGAGACGCCGGCGTACTCGCCGTGGCTGCGCGCCATGGAGATCTTCTTCCCGATCTGGCGCACTTCGTCTCCGTGGACCTCGACGCGCATGTCCTCGTCGTCGAGGTTCGCCCGGCGTTGCACTGCAAGAACGAGATCCCCGCCGGTCGATGCGGTGCGCGCGTAGACGTCGGGCGGCACGACGACGTCGGAGTTCACCACGAGGACGTCGAAGCCGGGGGACTGATCCAGCGCCATCCGCACGGTGTGGAAATTGCCCCACGAAGCCCACCGTGCGTTGAAGAGGAAGGTGGGTTCACCGGTCCAGTTGGAGCCGACGAACTCCTGAACCTCTTTCGCCGCAAACCCGGTGACGACCAGGAGATCCTCGACGCCGCTGCGCTTGAGTCCCTCGAGGATGTAATGGAGGAGCGGTTGCTCGCTCCCCACCGGGATCAGGCTCTTAGACGACCGGCCGCCCATCCGGACACCGCGTCCGGCGGCGAGGATCGCCGCTCTCAGTCGTGCCACGACACCTCCAATACTTCGTCACTCGTCAGCGAGTGCTCCCATACGAGCGAACCGTGACGTCGCGCGAAACCCTTCGCGTGGACGTCGTGGGCCCCTTCCGGCAGAGTCAACCTCAGCCGGAAGGTCTCGGGGTGCGCCTTCGGCTGGTGTTGCAGGACAAGACGATAGACGCTGCGCCCACCGCGCGTCGTTACGGCCCCGGGGACCGAGTAGTCGTAAGTGACTCCATAGGTCGAATCGGGGGGCATTCCGGGCGGGACCGCCCCCGCGTCGCCGAGCACCACCGACCAGACCTTCTTGCCCAGCTCGAGATGCTCGGCGGGCCGGTCGCCGCTCCACGCTGCGATGCCTTCGGCGGCGAGGTCGATGCGGTCGCCCTCCACGGTCGCGTGCGACAACTCCGCGTTCTCGGGGACGTAGACGTTGACCATCGGGCGATGGTTCGGCCCGGAGTTCCCCAGCGCCCACCTCGGTTGGGGAAGGAAGACCCCGTTTCGGATCTCGACCGTCGTAGTGACGTGAGCGTCCGCGCCCTGCGGCACGACGTCCATCGTGGTGTTCATGGCCGCGTGGTAATCGAGCTTGTTGCCGCCGACGTTCTGCTGAACGACGTCGAGGTAGTCGGAGTTCGCGGCCTTGTCGAGAGCGCCGTCCCACTTCATCCGTTTGAGGTAGCGCTCCTCGGCGGGGTCGGCCAGCCACACCTGCATGTGCTTGGTCGCCAGCGCGTGCCCGAAGCCGCGTACGAGCTCGGACGGATGATCGGGCTTCAACATGTGCGCGTAGAAGTCGTCGACCACGTCGCGGAGCCGCGCTCGGCGAACGTGGGGGACCGGCTTGGCCGCGTAGGCCCGGTAGAGCAGGTAGTTCTCGACGGTGTCGCCGGTGACGTAGACGCCGTACTTGCTCGAACGGAACCGTCCCACTCCCGGCATCAGGTCTTTCATCACGACCGGGTCGACCAGCAGCACTCCGTCGATGTGAGGGAAGTTCGGCTGGGTGGCCGCCGCGTACCGGATCGTCAGTTGCGCCGCGAAGGGCCAGTCGGGGGACCAGTTCGCGTTGCCGAAGCGACGTGCGTCGGGGATCTCCTGGTACCACGCGTCGGGCGGCAGTGGGAGGTCGATCGGTTGCCGGTTCTTGTCGACGTCGTAGACCGTGCTCGCCTTCTTCGACAGGCGCGGGCGACCGCGGTCGATCGAAAGGAGAGCGAACTGCAACATCGCTCCGCCGGTGCCGCGTAGCTCCGCCGGGTTCTGCATTCCGATGAGGTAGTTCCTCTTGCCGTCGGCTCCGAGGAAGCCGGGCAACACCGCGAAGCCGGCCTCGGCATCGGCGAGGAGGTCGTCGGTCTC
>DASSMG010000325.1:0-2368 GCA_035688995.1 Actinomycetota bacterium | reverse complement strand
GTCGTTCATCGGAGCGATGCTGTTCTCGACGTTCCTGCACGCCGGCTTCCTGCACATCGCCGGGAACATGCTGTTCTTGTGGGTGTTCGGCAACAACATCGAAGACTTCCTCGGACGCGTGAAATTCGTGGCCTTCTATCTGATCGCCGGCTTGGCCGCGGGTTTCACCCAAGTACTGACCCACACGACGGGAGACGCCGCGTTGATCCCCGCGGTCGGCGCGTCCGGCGCGATCGCCGGGGTAATGGGGGCCTACCTCGTTCTCTTTCCGCGCGCGCGTGTCAACACACTCGTACCGCTCTTCTTCATCTGGACGGTCGTTCGATTGAACGCGTGGGTCGTGCTCGGGATCTGGTTCGCGTTCCAGTTCCTCACCGGCGACCAATCCGGGATCGCGTGGATGGCACACGTGGGTGGGTTCGTGTTCGGCGCGCTGGCGATCCTGCTGCTCGGGGGCCGGCCGCAGTCGCCGCCCGGTTACCGGTTCGAACCGGTCCCGCGCTTCTAGCCCGCTAGACGACCAGGTCGGCGAGCGAACCCAGGATCACGTCGGGCGCGGGATCGAGCGACCGCGCCTCGCTCTCAGTCGTCACCCCGCTGAGAACGAGGATCGTGGTCCATCCGCGAGCTCTCCCCCCGGCGAGATCGGTGTCGGGGCGATCGCCGACGATCGCGATGCGGTTGCGGCCGTCCATGCGCCGCGCCACCGCGTCCATCATCGGCTCGTGCGGTTTGCCCATGACCTCGGCCGAGACCCCGGTCGCGGTCTCGATCGACGCGACGAGCGCGCCGGTCCCGGGCCAGACCCCGTCGGGGGCCGGGAAGGTCTTGTCGTCGTTGGAAGCGACGAAGGCCGCACCTCCGGTGATCGCCTGCACCGCGCGGCGCAGCTTCGAGAAGTCGAAGTCGAGGTCCCAACCGACGACCACGACGTCCACGTCGCGATCGGGTGGAGGCACGATCTCGTAGCCCGCTTCGGTCACCGCGGCGGTCAGACCATCGCCGCCGATCACCATCGCGCGTCGCCCGCCGCGTCGTGACAGAACCTCACCGGTCACGACCGCAGAGGTAACGATCGAGTCGGCCTCGATGGGAAGCCCCAGCGCCGTGAGCTTGGCGACGTACTGGGGAACGGTCGATCGTGAGTTGTTCGTGCAGAAGACGACGTCGATCCCGTCGGTGCGGAGCTCGAGGACCTTGTCGATCGCGCCGGGGATCGGCTCGTCGCCCCGGTAGATCACCCCGTCGAGATCGCAAACGAGCCCGTCTATCCTGTCGGCGCCATGCCGACCCTCCGAGCGTTCCACGGGATCCGCTACGCCGACGCGACCGCGCTCAAAGACCTCACCTGTCCACCGTACGACGTGATCTCGCCGGCGCGGCAGGACGAGCTGTATGCCCGGGACGACCACAATGCCGTTCGCCTGGAACTGCCGCGAGGAGGCGACGATCGCTACGCGGTCGCGGGCGAGACCTTCACCGAGTGGCGACGCGACGACATTCTCGTTCGCGACGAGCGAGCGTCGCTTTACGTGTACCGCCAGGACTTCGTCGATGACACCGGCGCGCGCAGGCGCGTCACCGGTGTCATCGGGGCCCTCGAACTCGAAGAGTTCGGGACCTCGTCGGGGGTCCTGCCCCACGAGAAGACGATGCCGGGCCCCAAGAAGGACCGGCTCGCGCTGATGACCGCGCTGCCGGTCAACGTCTCGCCCATCTTCGCCATCTATCGCGGCAAGGGAGCCCTGACGAGCTTCTTCGAGGCACTCGAGGACCGCGATCCCGACGCGCGCTTCGCCGACGATTCCGGGATCCTGCATCGTTTGTGGGTCGTGTCGGCGCCGGCCGAGGTCGAGTTACTGAGCGGCGCGGTGACGCCCGGCCCCCTCGTCATCGCGGACGGTCATCACCGCTACGAAACCGCGCTCGAGTTCGCGCGCCAAGACGAACGACCCGGAACGCGATCGATCATGTGCTTCTGCGTCGACGCGGACCCGGAAGAGCTCGTGGTCCTTCCTTACAACCGAGCGGTGCGCGGTGACGCAGTCGATGTCGGCAGCACGCTCGTCGAGAGGTTCGGCGGAGCCGAGGTGCCGGATCCGGTTGCGGCCGCGCAGAAACTCCCGACCGGCGGTACCCATCCTTTCGTCGCGGTCCTGCCCGACCGCTCGTTGCGAGCCGAGATCGACGACGTCCGGGTGGTTGCACGAACCGGCCCCCGTCACGAGGCGTGGCTCGCGCTCGATGTCGTCGCGCTCCACGAGGGTGTGCTTCCGGAGCTGTTCCCCGCCGGGATCGAGGACGTGCGCTTCTCGAAGGAGCCGGACGAGATCGTCCGACTCGTGCGAGACGAGGGATTCACGGCCGG
>DASSMG010000324.1:0-9157 GCA_035688995.1 Actinomycetota bacterium | reverse complement strand
GTTGAAGAGCCCAACCCGATGTCCTTGCGCGTTCATCGCGTTCCACAACGCGGGGGCCTGCACGCGGTCGAGTCGCACCAGTCCCTCGCGACGCTGGACGTTGCCGAGCGTGAACCCGAAGATCCCGTGCTTACCCGGGTTCACACCCGTGAAGATGGACGTCCATCCCGGCGGTGTGTAGGGGGGAACCGTCGAAGTCAGGATTCCGGAGACGCCGCGTTCCAGCAGAGCGCGGAGCCTGGGCATGTGTCCCGCCTCGAACGCGGGGTCGAGGATGCGGAACGTCACGCCGTCGAGACCGAGCATCAATACCTTGTTCACGCGCGGAGCCTCCTACGCCAGGTCAAGAGGATGGCAACGACGACCATGACAAGGCCGACGGCGAAACCGGGAACGACAAGTGTTGTGATCGGACCCACCAGATAGACGATCGCCGAGACGTCGGGCATGCCCGGCGTCGGCAACAACCTCCGACGCGCCAGCGCGGCAGACCACTTGCCGCGGGCACCGCCGCCCGAGTCGCCTTTCTCGGCCCCCGAGATGTCCATGAAATAGAACGACAGGACCGCGAATGCGATCGCGATCTCGAGATCGGTGATCGACGTGTCGCCGTCGTGGAGCAAGAACCACAACAAGCCCATGACTGCGCTGGCTCGGCGGATACCGTCGGCCATCGCATCGAGGGCCTGGCCCCGGGCGCTCGAGATGCCGCGCAATCGGGCGATCTTTCCGTCGACGCAATCGAGCATGAACGACAGGTAGTAGACGACGGCGCCTGCGACGAAAGACCAGTAAGCACCGATCGCGTAGAGCGGCCCGGTCGCGAGCCCGAGCACGAGCGACGCCATCGTGACCTGATCGGGGGTGACGCGACCTCGCCGTGCGAGAGACCGGGCGAGCGGGACCGCCAGCGGATCGATCGCCAGGACGGTCCACCAGTAGTCGCGCTTCTTGGCTCCGTCCTCGTTGGCCGCGATCGTGGCGGGGGCCGCGCTCACGCGGCGGCTCGTTCCGCGGCGGGGTCGACGAGACCCTTGCCGCGCGCTTGCTCGAACGCACCCACGATCATCCCGGTGACCAGACCCCAATCGTTCTTGAAGGCGGCGCGCCCGACGTTCAACACGAACAATCCCAACAGACCCCACCACAGCGCGACCCGGTGGCGCGCGTCCTGGGGCATGTTCTTGCGGTGTAGGTAGAACTGGTTGCCGAGGTTCATGCGCATCAGCTGATGCGACGGCAGACGCGACGTGACCGTTTGGAAGTGATCGCAAATCGCCTTCGGCGTCTGGAGCAGGACGTAGCGCTTCGACACCCGATACGTGAAGTCGACGTCCTCTTTGTGCCCGTAGCCGGAGAGCTTCTCGTCGAACAGCTCGTGCTCGAACACCTCGCGCTTGAACGACATGAACCAACCCGTCATGTATTCGAGCTTCCTGACGCCGGCGGCTATCGAGACGCCTTCGACCCAGAATCCGGCGCGCATCTTTCCGCTGGCCTCGGGCCACCAGCCACCGATACCGAAGAGCTTGCGCCACAGGATCGAGATCAGGGGCGGGCGCGCCGGATGCTTAGGTGTCGCCCGCACGCCGCCGAGCTCCGGGCCCCAGCGGGCGTACTCCGCAAGGATCTCCTCGTGACAGGCGGGGTCGAGGAAGACGTCGTCGTCGACGAAGAACACGGGGTCGCCGGTGGTCCGGCCGATCCCGATGTTCCGCTGGATGGTGAGGCCCCGGGGGGCCGGATGGTGGTAGTCGAGGGACAACCCAACCCCGGCACAGAGTTCCTCGATCTTGGCGCGGGCGGGGGTCTCGTCACTCGAGTCGACGATGCACAGCTCCGCAGGCAGCACCGTCTGCCCCACGATGCTCTCGACCGAAGTCAGTAGCTCGTCGGGCCGGTTCCTGGTCGCGATGATGAAAGCCGATCCGGATCTTTGGGGGTCCATAGGAGCCCCCAGAGTACAAGCAACGCCCGGCTCACGGCGTCTCGCCGCGGGCCCCCGGCCCCGGGCTCGACCTCAGCGCGCGCCACAGAAACGCCGGATTACCGAGGATGTAGCGACGCCACATCCGCTTGGGTTCGAGGGCCAGTCGGTGCAGCCATTCCAGTCCGATGCGGTTCATCCACGCCGGTGCGCGCGGGACGGTCCCCGTTATGAAGTCGTAGAACGCTCCGACCCCGACCGCGAGCCGGGCGCCGGTGGTCGGGAGGCACCTGTCGATCCATCTCTCCTGCAGCGGGTTGCCCATGCCGACGAAAAGAAGCTCCGCGTTCGCGGCCTTGACCGCGGCGATCGCTTCTTCGTCTGACGAGAAGTAGCCGTCGCGGGTCCCTGCGATCTGGAGGCCGGGAAGGCGTTGCGTCATCACCGCCGCGGCATGATCGGCGACTCCCGGTCCCGCGCCGAGGAAGAAGACCCGCCATCCGCGGTCGCGCGCGGTCTCGAGAAGAAGTGGGCTGAAGAAGTTCCCGTTGAGGTCGGCCGGGAACGGTTGACGTTTCAGGCGGGCCGCCAGCATCACGCCCTTGCCGTCGTTAAGGACGAGATCGGCCCGCCGCAGGGTGTCTCCGTAGGCCGGGTCGGTGTACGCAAGGTTGAGCGTGTGGGCGTTCGTGTGCGCGATCCATGCCGGGTCCGGACCCTCGAAGAGGTCCGTGGCGGTCTCGATCGCTTGGGCGGGCGTGAGCCGCGCGAGCGGAACGCCCATGATCTCGATGGGAGGCAGCTTTTGCACGGCTGCACGGTATCGTCCTGCCTGCATGAGCGACGCTCCGAACATCGCCATCATCGGCGCGGGGCCCTGTGGACTCGGTTGCGCCCGCGAACTCAACAGACTCGGACACGAGAACTGGACCGTGTACGAGCGGAACGACCGCGCCGCAGGACTCGCCGGCTCCGTGACCGACCCCCAGGGCTTCACGTGGGACTTCGGGGGCCACGTCGTCTTCTCGCACTACGGTGAGTTCGACAAGCTCCTCGACGAGATCATGGGCGACGAGGTCTATTCGCACGAACGGTCGTCGTACGTGCGCTTCGACGATCGGTGGGTGCCCTACCCGTTCCAGAACAACCTCCGTCATCTCCCCCCAGAGATCGCCTACGAGTGCATCCTCGGGCTGATCGAGGCCACCGGCGGCAACGCCCAGATGGACTTCGCCCAGTGGATGGAGGCGACGTTCGGCGGCGGCATCACCCATCACTTCATGCGCCCGTACAACTTCAAGGTCTGGGCGACGCCACCGGAGCGAATGTCCGCACAATGGATGGCCGAGCGGGTCAGCGTCGTCGACCACAAGCGCGCTCTCCGCAGCTTGATCTTCCAGGAGGACGACGCCGCGTGGGGGCCGAACAACCTGTTCGTCTTCCCCGCGGTCGGGGGCACCGGCGAGATCTACCGGCGACTCGCGCAGCGCCTAGGCGAGCGCATCACCTTCGGACGCGACGTCGCGAGCGTGGACGTCGAAACCAAGACGCTTCGGTTCACGGACGGCAGCAGCACGACCTACGACTACCTCGTGTCGACGATGCCGGTCGACATCCTCGTCCGCAAGCTCGTCCACTGTCCGGACAACGTGCGAGGCGCGGCCGAGGACCTCGAGCACAACGGCGTCTACATGGTCGGCGTTGGTTACGAGACCCCGCTGAAGGACGACAAGTCGTGGCTCTACTTCCCTCAGGACCATGCGCCGTTCTACCGGGCGACCAACTTCGCGAAGTACTCCCCCGCCAACGTGCCGGACGGTGACACCGCGCGCTACTGCTCGTACATGACGGAGGTTAGCTACTCCCGCTACAAGCCCGAAGACCAAGACGGTCTGGGCGAACGGGTCGAAGAGGGCCTACGTGCGGCAGGCGTGATCGAGGGCACCCCGGACATCGCGTCGCTGCACGTCGAGGACATCCCCTACGCCTATCCGGTGCCGACGATGAAACGGGACGACGCGCTCGCCACGATCCAGCCATGGCTCATGAACCACCACGTCTACTCCCGAGGGCGTTTCGGATCGTGGAAGTACGAGATCGGCAACATGGACCACGCCGTGAAGATGGGGACCGACATCGCACGGCGTCTCGTCGATGGGACCGACGAGGAGATCTGGTCGGTCTAGTGCATCGCGTCACCAGGATCGGCGTGGCGGTGATGCTCGCCGCGGCCGTCGCGGCCGCCGGGTGCACCAAGGACACCGGCGGCGAGCCACCTCCGGGGACGTCGGGCTACCCGCCACCACGTTTCACGCCGTCACCCGTTCCGAACGTCGACGAGCCCGCCGGTAGCTGGCTCGAGGCGTCGTGCGAGCTCGATCCCGAGATCTTCACGAGGGTGATGCACGGCTACTACCCGCATCGTGCTCCCGACGTGCTCGCGGTTCCGCGGACGCCCGACTTCTTCGGCGGTTTCGTGCAGACGAGCCACTCGGGACCGTGGGACTACCTCGCGCAGGTGCCGATCGTCTTCTACGGGCCCGGGTTCATCCGTCCCGTCGGGCACATCGCGGGAGACCGCGTCACGCTTGCCGACATCGCGCCGACGTTCGCCGAGTTGCTCGGCGTCGACAGCCCGAACGACCGCGGCCACGCGCTCGACCGCGTCCTCGAACCGGAGTCACGGCGCGGGGACCTGCGACTGATCGTGACCGTCGTGTGGGACGGGGGCGGCACGAACGTGCTCAACGCGTGGCCTGACTACTGGCCGAACCTCAAGAAGATCATGGAGCGCGGAGCAACCCTCGACGGCGCCACGATCGGATCGTCCCCGTCGGTCACGCCTGCAACGCACACGACCATCGGCACCGGAACATTCCCCGACGAGCACGGGATCACCGGCATCACGATCCAACAACCGGACGGGAGTTACATCGACTCCTTCGCCGGTCGCGACGCCGACGCGGTGGAGGTCCCGATGCTCGGCGATACCTACGACCTCGCTACCGGCAACGCGGCCAAGATCGGTCTGTTCGCGTACAAGAGCTGGCACCTCGGGATGATGAGCCACGGCGCGAACTGGCCGGGAGGCGATCACGACCTCGCCGCGTTCCTCGACACGAACGAGAAGTTCGCGACGAACCCGAACCTCTACTACATGCCGAACTACCTCGACTCGATCCCGGGTTTGCATCGCGAGCTGCGCAAGGTCGATCTCGAGGACGGCAAGCTCGACGACGTGTGGATGGGACACGACATCCTCGCCAACCATCGTTACCGGCGCGACACCCCCGCATGGGTGCTGCACCAGACCGACGTGCTCAAGGTGATGATGAAGCGGGAAGGTTTCGGCGCCGACGACGTCCCCGACCTGTTCTTCACGAACTACAAGCAGATCGACGAGGGGGGCCACGACTGGAACATGGTCAACCCCGAGGTGGCCGAGCTCGTGAAGTACTCGGACGCGGCGCTCCCCCAGCTCGTCGACTTCCTCAACAAGGACGTCGGCAAGCGCCACTGGGTCATGGTCCTGACGGCCGACCACGGGCAGCAGCCGGACGCACAGATGGCGCAGGGGTGGCCGATCTCGACCACCGAGCTGATCGCCGACGCGGCCAAGCACTTCGGTCTCCCGGCCCGCCGTGGGATCTTCGGGAGCGCGGCCGGCCTGTGGCTGAACCAGGAGATGGCCGCCGCCAAGGGTGTGACGAAGGAGGATCTGGCGGACTGGTTGATCGACTACCGGATCTCGGACAACATCCCGGCCGGGCGCGAGGACTCGGTGCCCGACCAGTACGACGACCGCATGGACGAGCCGGTCATCGCGGCCGCATTCCCCGCCGACCAGGCCGCCCGGGTTCGCTCCTGCCTCGGAGCCAACCCGTAGCCCGGTGCATGCTTATGAGGTGATAACCGCAAGGCAACGCGGCCTCAGGATCTGGGTGATCGGCTTCAAGCTCATAACCGGAGCCGTGGAGTTCTTGGCCGGACTCGCGGTTCTGGTACTGCCCACCTCCTGGCTCGATCAACTGATCTTTGCCAGCACGCGCGGCGAGTTACGCGCCGACCCAAATGACCTCGTCGCCAATTTCTTGCGTAGCCATGGACCGGCATTCCTGGCCAATCACGACCAGCCCCTTTCATTCGTATTGATCGCATTGGGGGCCGTGAAGCTCGTGGGGGCCGTCGGCCTTATCAAGCGCAGACCGTGGGGCTTTTGGCTCGCTATCGGTCTGCTGGTGGCGTTGCTTCCGCTCGACTTCTACCGGGCTTTGGCGGATGCATCGCTGTGGACCGTGTTGTTACTCGTCGCCAATGTTGTAGTCCTCACGATCCTGGTCCGCTATCGCAGCATCTTTCTCGAACGAGAGAGCCGATGACTGGGCTCAGGACCGGACCGGGAGAACCTTCTCGAACATGATCTTGCCGTCCTTCGACGCCAGCGATTTGATCGTCACCGTTCGGTTCGGGCCGGGAGGCTCTAGTTCGACCAGCGCGAAACCGGTGCGGGCATCGATAGAAACGAGTGTGTGTTTCGGATCGTTGTTGCCCTGCCACCACTTCGCATCAGGAGGGAAGTCCGTTCCCGACGCGGTGATCTCGTAGAGCTCACCGAACTCGAAGTGATGGATCAGCCGGTGACCGTGTGAGTCGCCCGACAGGATGAAGACCGTCGCATCCTGTTCGTCGCGGATCGAGGCGAAATAGCCGAGCAGCTCGTCACGCTCGGTCGTGTAGACGTTGTGCCATCCCGGATCGTCGTCGACCTTGTTGCGGAACACCATCGCCGACGCCACGATCCGGACGGGCGCATCGGACTCGGCCATCCCCTTCTTGAGCCACGCTTTCTGCTCGAACCCGATGCGCGTCTTGTTCGCGTCGTCGGGGGCGGTCGGGTCGGTCGCGTAGAGACGGCAGTCGAGGCACCACACGTGCACGTCGCCCCACCTGACGTCGAAGTAGTGGTCGGTGGGGTTCGCGTGGAACTCGTCGAACGCCCAGATCGTGTACGGCTTGCAGGTCTTCGACCACCCGTTGTCGGCCTGGTAGTCGTGATCGTCCTGCCAGAACATCAGCGGCGTCTTGTCGAGTAGCTCGGTCATCTCGGGAACGCGGACGAGCCGCGACCAGCGCGCCTGGAAGTGATCGGGCGAGTGCTGCACCGAATTGAGGTTCGCGTATCCGAAGTCTCCGCCGTGGAGATAGAACTCGGGATCGAAGGACGCCGCCGTCGCGAACGACGTGTAGTCCGTCGTGCGCCCCGACGTGCACGAGCCGAACGAGAACCTCACGGGACCGGACGAAGCCGGAGTCGAGAACGTTGCGGTACGTCCGAACGCCTTAGTTCCGTCGTGGACGACGTAGGGCCGCCAGTGGTAGTCGGCGCCGGGCTCCAAGCCCCCGGCCCACGCATGGACCGCGCCCCATCTCCCCTCCGGGTTGCGAGGCGTCACGTCGGCGACGACGTCGGAGCCACCGGCGTCGGTGGCCACCTCGAAGCCGATGGCGGTGGGCAGGACCGTTCTGGCCGTCAGGCGGGCCCGATGCTTCGATCCGTCCGCCTGAACCGCCCCCGCGAACCGGTAGATGAATGCGGGTGCGACCGCGACGTCGGAGTCGGAGGCGACATCGAAATCCGAGAAGTTCCCGGCTCCCCCGCGTTCGACGGCGATCGGGTTGACCACGACGCCCACGAGGCCGGGTGCCAGAGGATCGTGATCGACCGCGGATACCGAGATGCGCCGTCCTTTTCGGTCGGCGATCGACCCCGACAGACGCCCTCCCCGAACGGTGAGCTTCAGATCGAGCTGGCCCCGAGGCTCCATCGCTTTGCGAACGAACACGGTGCGGTCCTTGATGCCGTAGCGGCACATCACGACCTCGTCGCCGCGCACCAGCAACGCATAGGCCTCGTCGTGCGACCAGCACGCGATCACGCCCGCTTCGCACTCCCCCTCCGGCTTGAGGCGGCATGTCACTTCGACGTCGGCCGCCTCCCTGTGCGGGTACACGACGGGTCGGGCCATGTATTCGGTCTGGCGCGCGTCGTCTTCGATCGCACGCTTTTCGGCGGCGCTCACGGGGATCACGGCGCGGCCATGCCGGACGTCTAGTTCGCCCTCGTAACGGACGTTGAGCCAGTCCGGGCCGAACCCGCGGCTGAGGTCGTCACGGAAGAAGGACTTCTTCTCTCGTGGTGTGGAGACATCGCAGGCGCCCGCCAGCGCGGCACCCGCAACGAGAGCGGTCCGTCCGGCGACGCCCATGAAACGTCGCCTGTCGATGGGTTCGGGGCTCACGTCGTCGAGTGTTTGTCCCCGCCGCGCGCGAGACGACCGACCGGCAACCCCATCGTCCCGAGGCGCCCCATCATCTTGGCCGATGCACTCGGGTTCTCGAAGCGACGCGGGTAGCCGAACTCGCTCAACACGTCACCCGCGACGGCTTCGAACAGTTCCACCTGCCGGTCCGGCATCTCGTCCTTCCACGACCTGACGTCGGTTCGAGGTTTCTCGAGAACGTGAGGGTTGTAGCGCGCCGCCTTCTCGAAGACGAAGTCTCGCGCTCTGTCGGCGTAATCGAGCATGGCCGGATCGAAGTCCAACTCGAGGAAGTCGCACAGCTTCCTCACGTGGCCCTCGGTGTCGGCCACGAACGACTCGTAGAGGACCTCGGTATAGCGGGCGTCGCCCAGTGGTCGTCCGTCACGGACCCCGGCCATCACGCGTTGCGACCAGATCGTCGCGGCCTTCGGGACCGTCTTCGGCCCGAACGGCATCCCCGCGTAGGACAAGGCGACGTTGCGACCGTCCCTCACGAGATGGATGAAACGGCTGTCGGGGAACAGGTCGGCGAGGAACGGGATCCGCAGCACGTAACGCGGGGTCTTGTCGCCCCAGCGCGACTTGCCATGAGCCTTCGAATAGGCCACGTAAGCACCGGCCACCGCGTCGCGATAGGCGAGACGTGGAGCGTCGCTGAGCTCGGCGATGACCGCGTCCATCGGGAGATCCCAAGCTTGGAACTGACGATGGTCGTGCAGCGCGTTCAGGAAGACGTCGCGATCGACCTCCCCTTTGCCGCGCCACAGCTCCGTGACGAAACGAGACTCGGGCGGCACCGCAACGTCGGGATGGGAGTTCAGGATCACGCGCAGAAGCGTGGTTCCCGAGCGCGCCGAACCGACCACGAAGAAGGGAGCGGCCACTACAGGTAACCGAGGTCGCGCAG
>DASSMG010000323.1:0-5174 GCA_035688995.1 Actinomycetota bacterium | reverse complement strand
GAGTAATCCTGGCTACACGCCCGAGCAACTCGAGCGCCTCGCCCGGATCCACGGCCGTCTGGTGGAGGCGCGGCGCGAGCTCGATGCCCTCATCGGCGACGCGTACCTGCGCCCCCGGGCCTCGATAGTCCCCGTTCACTTTCTCGACTTGGCGTCCGCCGTCGAGAAGCTCCGGTGGGCCGAGAAGGAGTGGCGCGAGCTCGACCGTGAGGTCGCCCAGGCACGGGAGTCCGAGAACGAAGACGGCGATTCGGAGGACGCCGACCCGGAGCTGGTCGAGGTTCGCGGCGCCTAACTCGCGCGAGCCTCTTCTCTTCCGGCCCGATCCCTAGAGCGGTGCCCGTCGCCTAGCGCGGCGGCATCCTCAGCGCCCCGTCGAGGCGGATCACCTCGCCGTTCAGCATCGGGTTCTCCACGATGTGGAGCACGAGAGCGGCGAACTCGACCGGGTTCCCGAGACGATGAGGGTGCGGGATCCCCTCCGCAAGCTTCATCCGCGCCTCCTCAGGGAGCCCTGCGAGCATGGGCGTATCGAAGGTCCCGGGAGCGATCGCCACGCACCGGATCAACTTGCCGGCGAGGTCGCGGGCGATGGGCAGCGTCATCCCAACGATCCCGCCCTTGGATGCGGAGTAGGCCGCCTGCCCGATCTGCCCGTCGAACGCCGCGATCGACGCGGAGTTGACGATGACGCCGCGCTCGTCGTTCTCCGGATCCTGGCGTGCCATCTGCGCCGCGGCCAGCCGCAGGACGTTGAAGGTTCCGATCAGGTTGACGCGGACCACGAATTCGAAGCGCTCGAGATCGTTGGGAGCGCCATCGCGGGTGAGCACGCGTCCGGGGAATCCCACGCCGGCGCAGTTGACGGCGATGTGGATCCCTCCGAAGGCCTCGACCGCCACATCCACCGCGGCCTGAACCTCGGTTTCATTAGTGACGTCGGCGGGAGCGAATCGAACGCGATCGCCAAGCTCCTTCGCGGTGGTCGCGCCGTCCGACGACGGTAGGTCGACGATGACGACCGACGCGCCCGACGCTATGAGTCGTTCCGTCGTGGCACGCCCCAGCCCCGAAGCTCCTCCGGTTACGAGAGCGGTCTTTCCCTTCGGGTTCACACTGCCTCCTCGTGTCGTGGATCCGGGACGACTTCACCGGACGCCAGTACGAGGCCATCTTCACATCTCGACTCGACGCGCCCGTCGGAGAACTGCTCGTGGAAGAGAGCCGCGTACGCGCCACCCTTGGCCAGTAGGTCCGCATGCGCGCCGCGCTCGATGATCCTTCCCCGGTCCACGTACAGGATCATGTCGGCGGCGAGGATCGTCGAGAGTCGGTGGGCGATCGCGATCGTGGTTCGCCCCTTCATCAAGGGCTCGAGTGCTTCCTGAACGAGACGTTCGGAGTGCGTATCGAGCGCGCTCGTGGCCTCATCGAGGATCAGGATCGCGGGGTTCTTGAGGATGACTCTCGCGATGGCGAGTCGCTGTTTCTCGCCGCCCGACATCTTGTAACCGCGCTCGCCGACGATCGTGTCGAAACGTTCGGGAAGCTCCGCGATCCGCTCGTAGATGTGGGCGGCGCGGGCGGCAGCCTCGAGCTCGCCATCGGTTGCGTCGGGATTCCCGTAACGGAGGTTGTCGCGGATCGAGGAATTGAACAGATACGTCTCCTGGGTGACCATGCCGACGATCTCGCCGAGCGACTCGAGTCGGATGTCGCGCACGTCCATCCCGTCGATGGTCACGCTGCCGCGATCGACGTCGTACAAGCGCGGCACCAGATAGGTCATCGTGGTCTTTCCTGCGCCGGACGGGCCGACGAGGGCGACGAGACGACCGGGTTCCGCCACGAAGTCCACGCCGGCCAGCGTCCACAAACGCGCATCCTCGGGGCGCTCCACCATGGGGCGCTCGTAACGGAACCAGACATCGTTGAACGCAAGCTCCCCGCGAACCTCGCGCGGCGCGAGCTCGATCGCTCCGTCACGATCGATGATGTCGCGTTCGAGATCGAGATATTCGAAGATGCGATCGAACAGCGCTAGAGACGATTGGATCTCGACGTTCACGTTCAGCAGTTGTCCCATCGGGAAGAACAACCTGCTCTGCAGTGTCGTGAACGCGACGATGGTTCCGGCCAGATCTTCCGGGGTCCCGGAGTAGTTGCCCCTCAGCAACAGCCATCCGCCGAGGAGGTAAACGAGAGCCGGCGTTACCGAGAAGAAGATCTGAACCAGCGCGAAGAACCCGCGCCCGACCATCGTGCGGCGGATCTCGAGTTCGGCGAGGCGCGCGTTCTGCTTGCGGAAGCGACCGATCTCGAAGGACTGCCGACCGAATGCCTTCGAGAGAAGGATCCCGGACACCGACAGCGTTTCCTGCATGTGGGCCGTGAGGTCGGCGAGGGATTCCTGGGTCAGGCCCGACACCTCGCGCCGAACCTTTCCGACCTTCCGACTCAGCAACAGGAACAGCGGAAGGACCGCGAGGGAGAGAAGCGTCAACTGCCAACTGAGGATCGCCATCGCCACGACGGTGGAGAGCGTGGTCGTGACGTTCGAGAGGATGCTCGAAGCGGTGTCGGTCAACACCGCTTGAACCCCTCCGACGTCGTTCGACAACCGCGATTGGATCTCGCCCGTTCTCGTCGAGGTGAAGAACTTCAGCGGCATGTGCTGGAGGTGCGCGTACAGCGAGTTGCGAAGATCCTGCATCACTCGCTGGCCGACGACGTTGTTGACGAACGTCTGCCAGAGCCCGAGCAGGCCGTTGACGATCGGACTCGCGATCATCACCAGGACCACCAGGATCAACAGGTGCATCCGGTGGTCGGCGGACGTCTTCCCGAGGATCACGTCGGACGTGACGACCTTGAGCATCAACGGGTTGATCAACCCGATCCCCGACGTGACCAGGATCAGCAGACCGACAAGGGTGACCTTCCGGCGATACGGCTTGAACGTCCCGACGATCCGCCGGAAAGTCCCGGCCCGCGCCGGCCGCTCCGGAACGTCCGGGGGAGCCAGCCGATGAGCGCGTCGAGCCATGCCGATCAGCCTACGGCGCAGGTTGTCCAGTACGCGCCGAAGAGGACCGCCCTGTTTCGGCCCTCTTCGGTCTATTCAGTTGTTAGTGCCGCGAGCTACGCGCCCAGACGTCCCCGTCGGTTGATCGACATGAGCATGGTGCCGAGCGCGATCAGCATGAGACCGATCAGTAACCAGCGATCGGCGGGCAAGCCCGTGAATGGAAGCGGTGCCGGCGGTCGGCCGTGGATGCGGTTCGGCTTCGTCGGAGGAGTCGTGGTCCGCTCCACGATGTCGCCTTTCACATGGTCTTCCTTGGGCGGAGGCTTCGGGTTGCACGGGTGACCCGGCGTATCGACGCACGGAGGAGGCGGGTTGCACGGGTGATCCTCGGTGTTCACGCACGGAGGAGGCGGGTTGCACGGGTGATCTTCCGTATCGACGCACGGAGGAGGCGGGTTGCACGGGTGATCCTCGGTGTCCACGCACGGCGGAGTCGGCGGGCGACAACCGGTGTGCGCCGGGTTCGTGCGCCCGACGCCGTGATTGCCGTCGCATTCGTAGCCGTTGTTGGCGTCGGTGCCGTTCGGCATCTGGCCCTTGGGGTTCTTGTTGTCCGCGGCCCCGACACACCCGGCGCAGGGACGCCCCACTGAGTTGCCGTTCCCGTTCCCGTTCATCGAGGGCGACCCATCACAGGTCGAGTCGTACGGGTCCCCGTTGTTCTCCAGGGCCTGAGCGCAGCCGTGGGTCGGCCCCCCGGCAGAGTCGTTCGCGTCCGCGGCCGCCGACGTGGTGGTCGTCGTGTCGGCGGACTTGTCCGACCCCTGTGACTTCGTCGATCCGGTCGACGAGGCCTTCGGGTCCTTAGTTGCGGTCGAGGTCGTGTCCGCGGTCGAGGTCGTATCTGAACTCGAGCTCGCCGCGGTGGTACCGGCGTCTGATGTAGTCGTCGCCTCGCTCGTCGTGGAAGTCGTCGCGTCGTCGACGGCAGAGTCGACGTGGCCGTTCGCCTGGGCGTGAGAGGGAGGCGCGGCAGACGCCGCTCCTGCCAAGAGCAACCAGACGAACAACGCGAAGACCGACACGAACAGGGCGGAAGGCGCGACGGTGGACGCACGTTCGCGAAGCGTCATCCATCGCCTCCTTGAGAGTTCGCAGAGTGATCGCAATGTCGGTCATCGATCCCAGTCGGCCCGTTGGACCGTCGAAGACGACGCGATAAGGAGCGCGCTTCGTGAAGGGGATCAGTGTGGACCGGCCCGTCCGCTGGGGCCGATCTGCTCAGCTGCTAAAAGACTGAGATGGCGCTCCGCTGATGATCACGGTACCCAACCCAGTCCGATATGTCACATCCTGGGATGATTTATCCCAGATTTTTTCGAGGTCACCGGATCCTGAGAGCCACCACCACGCCGTCGCGGGTCGGCAGGATGAAGGAGCGGAAGTCCGGGTCCTCGGCGATCAGGCGGTTCGTTTCGACGATCGCCTCGGTCCATTCCGGACGGGAATCCTCGATGCCGCCGGTGACCCGACCGGACCACAGCATGTTGTCGCACATGAAGAGGCCCCCCACCCGCACCCGTTCGCGACCCGCTCGCCAGGCATCCGGATAGCCGGGTTTGTCGATGTCGCAGTAAACGACGTCGAAGTCCCCGTCGGTCGAGCCGAGGGCCTCGAGGGCATCGGCCACGTGGAACTCGATGGGGCCGTCGAGACCGGCTCGGGCGAGGAAATCCGCGGCCTTGGTGGCGTTGTCGGGATCGGTGTCCGTCAGATGGATCTCGCCGTCGGGCCCGGTCGCCCGCGAGAACCAGTAGGCCGAGAAACCGAAGCCGGACCCGAGCTCGAAGATCCGTCGGGCGCCTATCGCCCGCGCCTGCACCTCGAGCATCCGGCCACACAATCTCCCCACGATGGGGAATCCGCGCTCCTCGGCCAGTGCCTCCATCTCGAGCAGGACCGGCTCGTCGTCGGTTCGCAGCAGGCCGAACATGTACTCCTCGATCTCCGGCGCAACGATGTTCATCTCGGATCCTCCTCATCGGTCAGTACGAGAGCACAGAGTTGATCGTGGAGTTGGGGTCCTGAGGCGATCACCACATCGCTCAATCCTTGAGGGCCTTCCATCGGCGTCGTGACACCACCC
>DASSMG010000322.1:0-3481 GCA_035688995.1 Actinomycetota bacterium | reverse complement strand
GGGGACGGCGACGCCCTGCAGGAAGTAATCGGCGGGCATCACCTCGGCGTCCGACCCGTCGACGGTGGCGTGCCAGCCCTCGTCCCAGGCGTTACGGACCAGTACGACGGCATCCGTCGGGGCGTCGACCGTGACCGTTGCGTGGGAGGGATCGACCCAGCGGAACCGGGCGTCGGTGGCGGACTCGGTGCCCTGCGACGCCGGCGTGGGGGCGTCCCCTTCGAGCACCACGCTCTCGGCCGGGTCGAAGCGGGGGTCGGACACGGATCGCCGGGCCTGCTCGGGCGACGAGGCGATCTCCCAGTTCGTCACGACGGTCGCTCGTTCCGGTGGGTCGGGGAGCCGGTACAGCGTTCTTCCCCCCGCCGTCACGACCTCGGTGGCACCCCTGGCGGGCACCGCTCCAGGTGCGGTGGCGATCCACCCGACGTCGAGGAGATCGATCGCGTTCGCGGGTGGAAGGTGGGGGAACAGCGACATGTTGTAGCGGAGATCGTCGGGCTCGATCGATCGGATGTAGCGCCAGTAGCGCGTGAGCTCGACCGGGTTGTAGCCGTTCGCGACCTCGATGTGCGACAACACCGGCCTGAAGATGTCGGTGAGGCCCAGTCCGACGAAGAGCAACCGATGGGGGTCCCGGCCCACCGCGCGCTCTATCTGTCCTCCGGCGACGTAGCGACGTGCGTCGAGTGACGGTGCCGGCAGCGGGCGGAACGGGATCCACGAATCGGCCTCGGTCTCGAGGCCGTCGTGGGCCTTGCTGTAGTCGACGTGCTGGCCCCAGAAAGCGTTGACCGAGAGCTCGAGCACGACCAGCGCGGGCACGAGCCATACCAGCGCAGGGGACCGCACCACGAGATAGAGCACCACGGCGGCAACCAGTGCGGCGCACACGAAGAACACCAGCCGCGACGGCCACGCGCCGAACAGCAGCGGCACCAACAACCAGAACACCGCGCCGGGAGCGATCATCCAGATCCGTTGGCGCCGATCGGCGGCTCCGAGCCACGCCTCGACCCCGAGTCCCACGAGGATGCCCATCGCCAGAACGGCCGCGTAGAGGAACCGCCCCGCGCCGTGACGGTAGAAATCGCCGATCAACCCACCGAGGCGCGGAGCGAGAACTGTCACGACCGAGCGGTCGCCCAGGACGTAGAACAGCAGCCCAAAGCTCGCGAAGCAGAGCGCGATCGGTCGCGTGCGTCGGGACACGAAGGCGGCAGAGGTGAGCAACAACGGGATCGCGCCGAGATAGAAACCCGGTGCCGTCACGAATCGCAACGGCCACGTCCAGCCGAGGGCCCTGTAGATCGTGAACGAAGGCGCGAGTCCACCGCTAAGCCGCGCGGTTTCGGCCTGGAGCGCGTCGTATCCCAGCCCGATCGTCGCCCTGGACGTGAACGCGACGACGGGCAGAAGGTGAGCGAGGCTCGCGACGACCGTCGCGACCACCACCAGCAGCGCCGGAACCGCGAAGGCCGACGTCTGCACGCTGCGCTCGCTCCGTTCCTTCCTCACGACGTAGACGCCGTAGAACACCGCGGCGGTCGATCCCATGACGAACCCATGGCTGAGATGAGCGCACGCGAGCTGTCCCCACGCGATCGCGGTCGCGGCGGTCCACAGGAGACGGGTTCGCCACGTCGTGGCACGCAACGTCTTCGCCAGCGACGGCAGCAGGAGTGCCGTCCAGGCCAGTGCGTCCGTGAACGGGATCGACACCGCCATCTTCGAGCCGCAGATCGCCAGTGCCAGGGCCGCCCCTCCCGTGGTCGCGGCGACGCGTCCACACCGTTCTCCCCGCAACAGGGCGTAGACCCCGAGGCCGATGAGGATCGGCTGGAGAAGGATGAACAGCCGGATCGCGACCGAGCACGGGAACAAGGTGTAGAGGACCGCGGCGGGGAAGTAGCGCCATCCCGCCTGGGGGTCCCCGGCGAAGGGGACACCGGCCATCGAGTAGGGATTCCACACCGGCAGGTGTCCGGCGCGCATCGATTCCCCGAGGAAGCAGTGGTTGGCGAGGAAGACCGTCGGCACGTCGGGGTTGAGGTTCGTGAACTTGCCCCCGAAGGCCACGGCGTGGAGCACCACCAGCACCGCTGCGACGATCACGAGGGGACCCGCGAACGCGAGCGCCAGACGTCTCGGGGGAGGAAGCCGCATCCCTACAGGCTAGAGTCTCAGCCGTCCGACACGGGGAGTTCTTGGTGCCGAACGTCTTCTTCTTGGTTATCGATTCGCTGCGCGCCGATGCGGTCTTCGGCGATCGCATCGCGACTCCGAACTTCGACCGCTTCGCCGACCGCGGGGCGGCGTTCCACCAGTGCATCGCCACCTGCACGACGACGACGCCCTCGTTCTCGTCGATCCTGACGGGCTGCTACCCGCCCAAACACGGCGTCAGGGGTCTCCAGGGCTACCGGTTGTCGCCGTCGCTCACGACCCTCGCGGAGGCTTTCGCCGCGGGCGGATTCGAGACCCATGCCGAAGTCACCGGTCCGCTGCTGCCGGAGACCGGCGTCCTTCGTGGTTTCTCCGATGCTCACCATCGCCAGGCGTATCGCGTTCCGTTCTTCGGATGGCGCGACGAGGTGGTCGAGCGGATGCGTTCGTACGTCGATCCGTGGTTCATGTTGCTGCACATCTGGGAGGTGCACCGTCCCTACCGTGCGCCCCCCGACTTCGAGAAGCGCCGCGACAAGGCGGGGTACGAGGCTGCCGTGCACGCCACCGACGAATGGCTGGCGCCGGTGTTCGAGGCCGCCGGGGACGACACGATCGTCGTCATCACGGGAGATCACGGCGAGGATTACCCGGGATCGGCTCTCGGCTTCCAGGGGGTCCGGGTCGCGCGCAAGTTGCGGCGCGTGCTGCAGCTCAAGAAGTGGTTCCGGTATCTCGACGACAAGTTCGCCGCGCTCGAGATCGGGCACGGGTTCGCTCTTTACGAGCACCTCGTCCGCGTCCCCTTGATCATCGCCGGCCCCGGCGTACCGAAGACGCTCGTGGGGGACCAGGTGCGTCACGTCGACCTGTACCCGACGCTCCTCGAGCTCGCGGGAGTCGAGGTCCCGGCGGGCATCGACGGTCGCAGCGTGACGCCGCTGTTGCGCGGGGAGGAGCTGCCTCAGGAGCCCGCTTACATGGAAGCCGTCGGCGTGAAGCTCGAGGGCAACAGCATCGCCGGTGCCCGGACCCCGGACTGGAAGTACCTCCGTCAGGGGGACGGCAAGCGCAACCTCTACAGCCTCGGTGGACAGCCGGACGAGAAGCACAATGTGTTCGCGCGCTACCCGGAGATCGGCCAGGAGCTGGAGGCGTTCGTCGATCGCGTTCGGGCATCTCAGACCGAACAGGGCTCCGGGATGACTAGTGAAGAGGAAGCCGTCGTAGAGCAGCACCTGCGCGACCTCGGTTACCTGTAGTGGCCGCTCCCTTCTTCGTGGTCGGTTCGGCGCGCTCGGGAACCACGCTTCTG
>DASSMG010000321.1:0-4281 GCA_035688995.1 Actinomycetota bacterium | reverse complement strand
CCGCAAGTGGGCGTACATCCGGATCGAAGGCCGCGAGTTCGGTGACATACCGATCTCGATGGAGCTCAAGCTCGAAGTGTGGGACTCGCCGAACTCTGCCGGAGTCGTCATCGACGCAGTGCGGTGCGCCAAGCTCGCGCTCGACCGCGGAGTCGGTGGGCCACTGCTGGCGCCGAGCTCTTACTTCATGAAGTCTCCGCCCGTTCAGTATTCCGACACCGAGGCACACGAACTCGTCGAGGAGTTCATCTCCGGAGGGGTCGCCGACCAGATCCGGGTCGCGGATGTCTCCACGAACGGCCACGGTGCAACCCCGGAGAACGTGTACAGGGCCCCGTAGCCTGCAGATCGCGATCCGTGGCAGTAACCGCTTCACCTTGCTAGCGTCGCGCGCCCGCGCGTAGGACGAGCAAGGAGGCTCCCGGTGCCCGAGATCAGCAAGCACGTCGAAACGATGTACTCGTACGCGGACCTGGCAACGACCGATCTACGCGGCGCCATCGATTTCTACACGGGCCTGTTCGGCTGGGACGTCGACGAGGTGCCGCTCGGCGAGAGCGGGCAGGTCTATGCCATATTCAAGAAGAACGGCAAGACCACCGCGGCAGCAGCCGACCAGCAACCACAGCAACGTGAGGCCGGTGTCCCACCGATGTGGAACACCTACTTCACCGTCTACGACGTCGACAACCGAACGAAAGAGGCCGAGCGCGCCGGCGGAACGATCCACGCGGGCCCCTTCGATGTCTTCGACAACGGCCGCATGAGCGTCATCCAGGATCCGAACGGCGCGTTCTTCTCGATCTGGCAGCCCGCTACGAGCATCGGTGCCGAAGTCATGCACGAGCACGGAGCGCTCACCTGGACGGAATCGGTGCAGACCGACATCGAGAAAGGCCGCGCGTTCTACGGCGAGCTCTTCGGCTGGGACTTCGACAGCATGGGCATGGGTGACGGGAAGACCTACACGGTGTGCAAGAAGGACGACGTCAACGTGTGCGGGCTGATGGAGCCGCTCGGTCCCGACATGCCGAGTTTCTGGCTCAACTACTTCGCGGTCGACGATTGCGGCGCCGCGGTTGCCGCAGCACGCGATCTGGGGGCCCAGATCATGCGGGACGCCACGCCGATCCCCGGCGTCGGCACCTTCGGCTTGATCAACGACCCGCAGGGGGCCGGCTTCGGCGTCCTACAGGGCGAGCCCGCGAGCTGACACCCGGGGCGTGGATCCGTCCTCGCCCGGAACGCGGAAACGTCTAGGACTCCTCTTCTCCCGAGTTCGATGCCAGCGCAGCCTCGGTCAGAGCTCTTATGCGCGCGAGCGCCTCGGTCTCCGAGTAAGAGGGATTGTCGAGCGCGACGGAGATGGCGTCGAGGGCCGCAACGAGGTCCAACCGGCTACCGATGATGCGTTTCTGCTCGTCCAGCGCGTCGCCTGCCTCGCGCTCGAGGCGGTCGACCGCGACCTGCATCTGATCGAGCCTCGGTTGGTTCAGAGCTTCCTTCAAGGCCTTCGGAACGGCCGAGGCATGGGCCCTGTCGATCACCGCGTAGGCACCGGCTGTCAGCATCTCGGCTCCCGCTCCTTCGGGCGACGACGACACCGCGAGGATGGGCAGGTTGCCCGGATGCTTCCGGATCAACGCGATGCATTCGGCGCCGCTGAGGTCCGCGACCCGGTCTCCCATGGTTACGAGGTCCGGTTGTAGATCCTTCAGCATGGCGAGGGCCACGTCGGATGAATCCGCGTCGCCGACGACTTCGAACTCCCGATCGCGTTCCACGTACAGCCGGATCAGCGCGCGCATGACCTGATCGGCATCGATGATCAGCAGGCGCACGAAGCACTCTTCCTTTCGTCGCGGTGAGAAAGGACCCTCCCACGCTTCCGCCCACGCTTCCGCCACAAGTGCTGCCCGGGGGAAGAAGCCACTCCGATGCGTCTCCTCCGACTTATCGTCGTTATGCGCAAGTAAGTCGGAGGAAAGCGCGTCAGCGAAAAGCCCGGGCTGTCGTGACGAACGAGTTCGAGGCCGACGCGGGGCTCGCCGTGAGATCGACCGAGCCTCCGCGACGAGTCTTCTTCGTCCATACCGCCACGTCTTGGCTCGCGCCGCCATCGAGATAGACCAGGTTGTTCAGGAGTCGGGCCTTCGCGCCGTTCTTCTGAACCTTCAAGAGGTAGACGCCGGGGTTCACCCCGGGGTTGGTTACCGTGAAGACCTGCTTCGTGATGCGCTTCTTGAGCTTTCCACTCTTGTGTTTGACCTCGGCGTCACCCGGTTGCACGGGCGAGTCCAGGCTCTGGACCGCGACGTCGTAAGTGAGCCGCCCATCGCTGAGTGGTTTCTTTTCGAGGATGTAGAACGCCAGACCGTTCGCTTCATCGAAGTAGAGGTTCTTCGTTCCCTTGGCGCCGCCCGCGTGGAACGCGGCGTCGGCCAGCTGGCGATAGTCGCCGACGGTGTAGGGAACCTTCTCGCCGGTTGCGGTCACGTAGTCGGTGCCGCCGATGTCCTTCGGGAAAGCGTCGATCACCCAGATGAAAGGTGAGGCGTCCGCAGACTTCGACTTGGCGATGAGAACGCCGTGGTCCGGTGTGAACGAGTCGAATCCCTGGCGGTTGACGACCTCCATGTCGTAGTAGTCGTACCCGCCACCGTCGCAGAGTGGCTCCGCTGCGTTGCAGGACGAGCGAT
Organism: Actinomycetota bacterium; assembly: GCA_035688995.1. Classification (GTDB taxonomy): domain Bacteria; phylum Actinomycetota; class CADDZG01; order CADDZG01; family WHSQ01; genus DASSMG01. Next base: position 1,582 of record DASSMG010000321.1, on the reverse strand, counting down.
CGGTTCCCAACGTGACGCGGACACCGCTGTAGAGGTCCGGATCGGTGGTGTCGGGCGGCGACTCCCGTTGGAGGATCGTGGCGCGAACGACTCCCTGAGCGTCCAGTGTGCCGCGGCCGACCTGGAAGACTTCGCTCGGCGGGATGAACCCCATCCGGATCTTGTTGCGCAACATGTGGTGCGTTCCCATCGTTGCGCCTTGCGTCGGCGGGATCGTGTAGCGCTCGAACGGTCCTCCGGGCCCGTTGAAGCTCCCCCGGTCCATCATGTCCCACGGACCTGCGTAGGCCCGATCCGGGTTCGTCGCGTACGGGTTGTTGTAGTTGTCGAGGACGCCGAGGATGTGCGAGAACTCGTGTGCGTACACCGACCCGCCGTCGCTCTCGCCTTCCGTCGCCAGAGTCCCCGGAAGCGCGTGCGACCAGATCTGCTGCGCCGAGAAGAACGAGGTCCACGGAACGTAGCGAGTGGTCGCCCAGTTGCGGTGTTCGGGGAAGCCCTTCGGGCCGAATTTCTCCGTGACGTCTTCTTTGTCCGCGAACTTCGCCAATCCGTAGTTCAGCCACACGCTCGACTCGTCGTAGCCGGCGTGCAGGAGGAACCGAAAGTCGAATTCCCCGTTCTGGTCGTTGGCGGTCGCGACGTCGGAGAAAGACTTCTGCACCAGTTCGGTGTCGAAATCGCCGTTGCACCCGCTGTCGTCGGGGCAATCGTCCGCGGTGCCGAAATCGCCGATCCCGTACTGATACATCGGTCCGTCCATCGTGTACGGGCCGAAACCCTCGGCCTCGACGCCGACGAGCCCGTAGCTGTCCTCGAGCCAGTATTCGCCGACGGTGTGCCCGTGCGAGGGACTGCTCGGATCCTGATTGTTGAACAGCACGTCGACCCAATAGGCGGCGGGGTCGGCGACCCCGAGACCTCTCTGGCCGGTGGGATCGACGGTGTCTTCCGCGACGCGGAACTTCTGATCGGGGAAATCGCCGAGGATCAGGGCCGCTCGAAGCGTCTTCGGCGGCGCGTTATCGGGATTCTTCCAATCCACTCCGGGGAGGCGGTGGTAGTCGGACCACGTCATGTGTTCCGGCAATTCGTAAGAGCGGGGATCGATGCGCCGGGGGAACCGTGCCGCAACCGCCTGAGTAGGAAGGGCGACCACGAACGTTGCCGTGATCGCTACGGAAAGCCACCTCTTCATCGCCCGCCCCCGACTCTCGACGTCCGCCGCCGGGAAGGTTACGGCGTTCGGCCCGGGTCCGGAGCCGAAAATGCGAGAACGGGCGAAGAGGAGTTACCGCGTGAAGGTTGCGGTGACCGTGCCCAGCGTCGATACGGCCGCCGAGCCATCGGCGCACGGACCGTCTTGCGTCCACACGACGACGTCGTAACCGGGTCGGACCTTCACCGGCGCGGTGGTCGCGCCGCAGATCTCGGTGCTCGTGTCCTCGAGGCCGTCGCCGTCGAAATCCTGGCCCACGACCGCGCGGGCGGGGAAACCGGACTCGTCCTCGATAACGACCGATACGAAGCGCTCGCTCTTGCGGACCGTGAATTCGACACCGTTGGTCACGTGTCCCTGGGC
>DASSMG010000320.1:0-3351 GCA_035688995.1 Actinomycetota bacterium | reverse complement strand
TCAAGAAGGGGTCGCTCTACCAGGGCGACGCGATCATGTCCGGAGCCGCATGGGGCCGGGTCCGGGCGATGCTCGACGACAAGGGCGAACCCGTCGAGCGCGCCACTCCGGGTCAACCCGTCCAGGTGCTCGGATGGCAGTCGGTGCCCGAAGCGGGCGACGAGTTCCGCGCCTTGGAGGACGAGCGAGAAGCGCGCTCGATCGCCCAGGAACGGGAACAACACCGGCGCGTGGCGGAGCGCGTCTCTACGCGAGGCACCTCACTCGAAGCACTTCTCGCGCAGACCCGCGAGGGCGAGATCCCCGAGTTGAACCTTCTGCTCAAGGCCGACGTGCAGGGCTCGGTCGAGGCTCTGGCGGACCAGTTGGCCGGACTCGATCAGTCACTCGTCACGCTGAACATCTTGCGTCAGGGCGTTGGTGGGATCACCGAGAACGACATCACGCTCGCGCAAGCGTCGAACGCGATCGTCATCGGCTTCAACGTCGTCCCGAACGCCCAGGCGCGCAGCATGGCCGAAGAGGCCGGCGTCGACGTGCGCACCTACCGCGTGATCTATCAAGCGGTCGAGGACATCGAGAAAGCAGCCCGTGGTCTCCTCGGACCCGAGATCCGCGAGGTCCCGCTCGGCCAGGCAGAGGTGCGACAGACCTTCCGCGTGCCGCGCCTCGGCGTGGTCGCCGGTTGCATGGTTCTCGACGGCGTCATCCGGAGAAACTCGCAGGCCCGGTTGGTCCGCGACGGCACGGTCATCTACGAGACCACCATCGGATCGCTGCGCCGCTTCAAGGACGACGTTCGCGAGGTCGCGGCAGGTTTCGAATGCGGTATCGGGCTCGAGGGCTTCCAGGACGTGAAGGATGGCGACATCATCCAGGCGTTCGAGAAGCAAGAGGTGGCCCGCTAACCATCCCGTGAGCACAGGCCCGTCCTCCCGGACGGCCGGCCGCAAAAGAAACGGTGATCCCCATGTTCATCGGCGTCGCCCGTTACGAGATCTTCATCCCGGCGAGCCAATCGTTGAAGGACAAACGCCACGTGCTCAGATCCGTCACCCAAAACGTACGCAACAAGTTCAACGTCGCGGTCGCAGAGGTCGACCATCAGGATCTGTGGCAACGAGCGACGGTCGGAATCAGTTGCATCGCCGAGTCCGGGGGGCACTGCCGCCGCGTCCTTCAAGAGGTGGAGAAGACGATCGCTCGCGCCGCGATCGACGGCGGCGAGATAGTCGATCGAAGAGTCGAGGTCGTTGCGTTCGAGGACCTCGTATGAGTCAACGGACCGAGCGGGTGCAGAAATTGGCGAGGCAGGTCCTCGGGGAGGCGATCCACGACCTCAAAGACCCTCGCGTGGGATTCGCTACGGTGACGGCCGTACGGATCTCCGCGGACCTCCGGCATGCCCGGGTTTACGTGAGTGTGCTCGGTTCGGAGGAGGAACAGACCCAGACCATGAAAGGCCTCGAGAGTGCCAAGCCGCACCTGCGACAGGAACTGGGCCGGCAGATCCGGATGAAATACCTGCCGGAGCTCCATTTCGTCGCGGATCACCAGGCGGAGGAGGCGGAGCACCTCGAGGAACTGATCCGTCGTCTCCACGACGGTGACGAGCGATGACGTCCTCAGAGTGGGACGCCGCCATCGAGGTCTTGCGGACGGCGACCGACGTGACGCTCGCATGCCACGTCAATCCCGACGGCGACGCCCTGGGGTCGCTCCTCGGGTTGTCCCGGGCCCTTGCGAACCGCGGTGCCCGCACGTACCCGACGTGGGGGACGACCCCGCTACCCGATGTCTCGAACTTCGGGTTCCTGCCCGGGCTCGACACGCTGGTCCAACCGGGTGAGGTCCCCGTGACTCCGGTCTTCATCGCCCTCGATTGCGGCGCTGCCGATCGTCTCGGTGATATCGAACCGCTGGCGCGGAAGGCCGAAGTCCTCGTGAACATCGATCATCACCCGGGCAACGAAGGGTTCGGCACCATCAACGTGGTCCATCCCGACGCGTCTTCCACCGCAGAGCTCGTGATGCGATTGCTTCGCGACGCGGGGTTGGAGATCGACCAGGTGATGGCGACCTTGCTGTACACGGGGATAGTTACCGACACCGGTCGCTTCTCGTACGTGAACACTTCGCCCAACACGCTTCGTCTCGCGGCCGACCTGCTCGAGACCGGGGTCAGCGCACCGGATCTCGCGCGCGAACTGTTCGAATCCGCTCCGTTCGGTTACCTGAAGTTGGTCGGGCGCGTGCTCGATCGTGCCGAGCTCGCGGCCGATGAGCGTTTCGTGCACTCATGGATCACGCAACAAGACCTCAAGGACACCGACGTCGCGCTGGCCGAGACCGATCGCTTGGTCGATCTGATCCGCGGCACCGCGGCGGTCGACGTCGCGGCCCTTTTCAAGGAGCAGATGGATGGGCGCTGGCGCGTCAGCCTCCGGTCCAAGACGCGGGGGATCGCGGACTTCGCCCGGGCGCGCGGCGGTGGCGGTCACGAGCTCGCGGCCGGCTTCACCGCACGCGATCGCGACTCGACCGTGGAGGAACTGAAAGCCGCTCTCCGAAACCCGAGCGCATGAGCGACAACGGGATCGCGATAGTCGACAAGCCCGCGGGGATGACGTCGCACGACGTCGTGGATCGCGCGCGCAGGATCTTCGGGACGAGAAAGGTGGGCCACGGGGGCACCCTCGATCCCGATGCGACCGGGGTGCTCGTTCTCGGCGTCGGACGAGCGACCCGGTTCCTCTCCTATGCGCAGCAAGGTCCGAAGAGATACGTGGCCGTGGCGCGCTTCGGGATCACGACGTCCACACAGGATGCGTCGGGCGAGATCCTCGAGACGAAGACCGTTTCGCTGGACCGCGACCGGCTCGAGCGGGCGATACCTCCGTTCGTCGGCCGCATCATGCAGGTCCCCCCGATGGTCTCCGCGGTGAGGGTCGGCGGTCGCCGTCTCCACGAATTGGCCCGGGCCGGCAAAGAGGTTGCCCGCAAGGCCCGGGACGTCCGGGTCTACGAATTGAAGGTGACGGATTTCACCCCCGGCGAGTACCCCGAGGCGCAGCTGTCGATCAAGTGCTCGGGCGGAACCTACGTCCGGACCTTGATCCACGACCTGGGCTCGTCCCTCGAGACCGGTGCCCACATGGTCTCGCTCGTGAGGACCGAAGCCGGTGGGTTCACGCTCGCCGATGCGGTGTCTCTCGACGATCTGTCGCCCGAGCATCTCCGCCCCATGACTGCGGCCGTTCAAGGATTGGTCCAGTTGGAGGTCGATCCGAGCGCGGTCAGGCTCGTCTCGAACGGTCGACCCCTTCACCTCGGCGAGGCGCGCCTTCCCGG
>DASSMG010000319.1:0-5344 GCA_035688995.1 Actinomycetota bacterium | reverse complement strand
GCCCGCTCGAGATGGCGGGGAAGACCACCACGATCGACCTCGCCGCGCACAACGCGACGAAGGTCCTCGCGCGTGCATCGACGACCGTGATCTGCGGAAACGTCCCCAAGCAGAAGAAACCGTTCTTCGCCCCGCTGTTCCCACCCTTGCTGACTGCCATCGGCGTCATCCCGATCGCGCCGCCACCGTCACTCGTGCAACCGACGACGTCGACACAGGCGCAGTCGCAAGCCCAGGCCCAGGGAGCGTTCGCGGCCCAGGAGCAGGAGCAGCCCCAGGTGGCGTTCGCCACCGCCTACAAGAGGGCGCTCGACCAGGCGTTGGTGGAGGAGCGGGAGTACTCGATGACCGCCTACAGGGATCGTTCGGCGCCGGCCATGCCGCCTCCGCTGTTCATCGCGAGCGTGGGGATCATGTCGGTGCTGGCCTACGTGGGCGCGATCGCACCTCGCCGCCGCCTGTCGAGGGCCGCCGCCCGCAACCGCCGCCGCTAGCCCCCTCCGCTTCTCCGAAAAGGGACCTTTCGGACGGTCGCGACCGCTGCTCGGAACGCGTGCAGGAACCACCCCCGGGAAGGCGAATCCCAACCTCGTCAACACCCCGTCACGAGGAGACACGACATGAAGCGGTTGTTTGCGGCTCTGCTTTCGCTGGGCTTGCTGGTCGGGCTCGCTCCGACCGGAAGTGCCGGCCCCAGCGCCGGCGGTCTGTCGTCGGACAACATCGAGTACCTGAGCTCGGTGCCGTTCGAGCAGTCGACGACGACCGGTGCGCGTGTGATCGGTAAGTACCTCTACGTCACCAGCTGGAAGAGCTGGTCGATCTACGACATCTCGGACCCCGAGAACCCGCAGATGCTGTCGGTGACCCCGTTCGCGCAGGACTCCGCGACGAACCAGGGTGACCCGGCTCGCTTCGAGAACGAGGACGTTGCCACCAACGGCAAGATCCTCGTGTTCTCCGAGGAGCTTCCTCGTTCGATGCTGTACGTCTACGACGTCGAGGACAAGACCAACCCGGTCCTGCTCTCGATGACCCCGGGCTTCGGCCAGCACACGATGAGCTGCGTGCTCGACTGCAAGTGGCTCTACGGCTCCGACGGTTACATCATCGACCTGCGCAACCCCGCGAAGCCCGTGAAGGAGAAGACGGGCTGGGGCGAGGGCATGCCGGCGACCGGTGGCCACGACGTCAACGAAGTCGCTCCCGGCATCGTCCTGACGGCGACCGACCCGATGATGGTGCTCGACGCCCGCAAGGACCCGGCACACCCGAAGCTCCTGGCAACCGCAGAGCGCATGAACGAGTTCATCCACTCGGTGCAGTGGCCGAACCAGACGAAGGACAAGTTCGCACTGAGCACCGGTGAGACGTGGGTGCCCGGCACGGACGCTCGCTGCAAGCCGACCTCGGCCGGCCTCACCACGTGGAGCACGACGAACTGGAAGAAGACCCACACGCTGACCAAGGTCGACACGATCCGTCCGACCAACGGGACCGTCAGTGACGGCAACCCACCGGTCAACGCTCCGTTCGGCTGCTCGTCGCACTGGTTCCAGCAGCACCCGGACTTCCACAACGGTGGTCTCGTTGCGGCCGGTTACTACAACCACGGCACGCGGATCTACCGAGTGGACTCCAAGGGCAAGATCTCCGAGGAGGGCTGGTTCCTCCCGGCCGCCGGTGGCACCTCCGGTGCCTACTGGGTGACCGACCGGATCATCTACGCCATGGACTACCAGCGGGGCTTCTACATCCTCAAGTACACGGGCAAGTTCTAAAGCGGACCTAAGGTTGAGAAGGGCCCCCGGCTATCGCCGGGGGCCCTTTCTCGTTCTTTCTAAACATGCCCCCGATATATGTAGGCATGTTTAGAAAGAACGGGGGGAACGCCCCCTCGCCCCCTCGCCCGGCGTCGGATGGCAGGGGAATGACCCTCGGGCGACGAAGACTGCCCCCGGAAGCCGATATATGGGGGTTTGAGATGAAGCGTCTGGTTGCGCTCGTGTCGTTGATGGGTCTCGCGCTGGGCCTGCTGCCGGCCGCCAACGCCGGAACCTCGCAGGGCGGGGTCAGCTCCGACAACGTCGAATGGATACAGCACATCCCGTTCGAGGTCGGTACCGCAACGGGGGCCAAGGTCATCGGCAAGTACCTCTACGTGACGTCGTGGAAGGCATTCTCGATCTACGACGTGTCCGACCCGCTCAACCCGCAGCGACTTTCCACCACGCCGTTCGGCTTCAAGTTCGAGAACGAGGACGTCGCGACCAACGGCAGCATCCTGCTGTTCTCCGAGTCGGTGCCGCAGAACATCCTTCACGTCTGGGATGTCGAGGACAAGACGAACCCGACCGAGATCGCGACGCTTTCCGGTGGCGCCGGACACACGACCGAGTGCATCCTCAACTGCGCTTACGCGTACGACTCGAACGGGCAGATCGTCGACCTGCACAAGCCGACCGCTCCCAAGGTCGTCGGTAACTGGGGCAAGGGCATGCCGGCCGAAGGTGGTCACGATGTCAACGAGGTCGCACCCGGTCTCGTCCTCACTTCGTCCCGTCCCCTGATGCTGCTCGACGCGCGCAAGGACCCGGTCCACCCGAAGCTCCTCGCGGTCGGGGACGACAAGCGCATCACCGGCGGCATCCACTCGAACCGGTGGCCGAACGCGGCGCAGGACAAGATCGTGCTGTTCTCGAGCGAGTCGAACTTCACCGGTCGCTGCACCGGCGCCAACGGCGCCTTCATGACCTGGGATGCCTCGGATTACAAGCGGACGCACCAGTTCCACCTGATGGACACGTGGCAGTTCGAGAACGGGACCTACACCGACGGCAAGCCCGCCGTGAATGCGATGGGGTGCTCGGCGCACTGGTTCCAGGAGCGGCCTTCGTTCCACAACGGTGGGATCGTGGCGCTCGGCTCCTACGACCACGGCACCCGCTTCATGGACGTGTCGCCGAAGGGCAAGATCAAGGAGGTCGGGTTCTTCGAGGCCTACGGAGGCGAGACCTCCGCCGCTTACTGGCTCACGAACGACATCGTCTACTCGGTCGACTACAGCCGGGGGATCGACGTCCTGAAATTCAAGGACTGACCCCCTCCGTTCTTTCTAAACACACCCGGGATAATCCCGGCCAGTCGTAGAAAGAAAGAGATCGGCCCGGGCCCTGCAGGGGTGGCGGGGACCGGGAGCCCCGTGGGGATGTCGGCCCGGGTTCGGCAGGGATGCGGCTCCGGGCGCCGAACCTTCCCGCCATGAAGCGATTCATCGCCGCGGTTGCCGCCTGCTCGCTGATGGCCCTCGGCCCCGTCGCGCACGCGTCTCTCGACGCCGGTGCCGGCCCCGGTCCGGGCTACTTCGCGACCGACAACGTCGAGTGGGTCACGAACGTCCCACTGCAGAACGACACGTCGGGGGCCGAGCTCTTCGGGAAGTACTTCTACGTCACGACCTCGCGCGGCCTGACGATCTACGACATCTCCGACAACCTCAACCCGCAGCTCCTCAGCTTCCTCCCCGTCCCGCAGGAGCCGACGGTTCCCGAAGAGGACGTCGACACGAACGGCAAGATCCTGCTGATCGGAACGCTCGGGACGCTCTACGTCATCGACGTCGAGGACAAGTCGAACCCGACGATCATCGGGCAGCTCGACGGAGCCGACAATCACACGATCAGTTGCATCCTCGGCTGCACCTACGCGTACGGTTCCGAGGGCGTCATCGTCGACCTTCGCGATCCGACCAACCCGAAGCTCGTCGGCAACTGGGCGAAGGGCACTCCGTCGCCGAGCGGCGGTCACGACATCACCGAGGTCGCTCCCGGTCGCATCGTCACCTCGACGTCGCCGATCATGCTGCTCGACGCCCGCAAGGACCCGGTTCACCCGAAGGTCCTCGCGCTCGGTCCCGACACTGGTGGTCGTTACATCCACGGCAACCTGTGGCCCGAGCAGATGAAGGACCGTTACATGCTCGTCGGCGGCGAGTCCGGCCCTCCGACATGTGAGGGCGATGACACCGGCTCCTTCATGACGTGGGACACCAAGGGGTGGCAGAAGAACCACACGTTCACGCTGAAGGATGAGTATCGAGTTCATCAGGGTCTACCGACCGACGGCAACGCTCCGGTCAACCAGTGGTGTGCTCACTGGTTCGACACGCACCCGAACTACTCGAACGGGGGCCTCGTTGCCATGGCTTACTACGACCACGGCACGCGGTTCCTTCAGATCCAGCCCGACGGAAAGATCAAAGAGGTGGGTTGGTTCCTGCCTGCGGCGGCGCAGACGTCGGCGGCGTACTGGGTGACCGACCGCATCCTCTACACGGTCGACTACCAGCGAGGCTTCGACATCCTCCGCTGGACCGGCGACATCTAGATCCTTCGCCAGACTCGCGACATCTAGATCCTTCGCCAGACCGGCGACATCCACGTCGGCCCCGACCTTTGGACCTGAGTACTCGCTCAGCGATAACTAGAGTCCAAACGTCGCATCCAGTCGAGCCCTGGTAGGTGCGAGAAGCCCCCGGTGCACGTTTCTCCGTGCTCGTAGACGCGCTGGGCGCGGTTTTCAGCACGAAGAACGAACCCACGCGAGAAAACGATCGCTTTCCGGACGTTTCTTCGCGTGAGTTCGAGCCGACTCGGCATCGGGCACGAAAAGGTTAGACGCCGAAGGAGTGGCCCGTTAGGCGGCGGTTGGGTTCGGGGTGATGCTCAGGTAGATCTCGGCCCCCGTGCCTTTGGCGGGGTCGTTGCTCTTCGCTTCCGCCAACTTCCGCAGGAACGCCGACTCGGGCGTGGGTTGCCCCAGCGCGTCGAGGATGTCGATCGTGCGTGCCGCGTACTTGAGGATCTGGACCGTCTCGATACCGGCGATGTCGTTGAAGAACCACCCGCAGCTCGTGTAGATCGACATCGCATTGCGCTGAAGCTCGAGGAGCAGCTTCATCTTCTGAGCGACGCCGGCTCCCGATCGTCCCGCCCCGCGATCCGCGAGGAACTGTGCCAGGTCGGTCTTGCCGATAACCACGTCCACGTACGCGTCGCGTGCCGCCCATGGATCGTCGAACAGCTCCCACCCGAGCCGGTCGAAGGTCTCGTCCGCACTGCGCTTCACGAGATCGAGCGCGGCCCGGAGCGGCTCCCGCCACTTCTGGTTCCAACCTTCCGATCCGCCCGTGGAACATCCGCAATCCGTCGCCCACCGTCCGACCCCGTGAGCGCACGACCACGAGCTCCCTGCCCCGTCGACGAGGGATGCCTCTCGCGTGACGTGGTAACCGTCGAGGAAGGCGCCGTAGTTGATGGGCTCCATCCCATGACGCTCGGCCTCG
>DASSMG010000318.1:0-2534 GCA_035688995.1 Actinomycetota bacterium | reverse complement strand
GGGCAACGGGCCGGTCGAGAACTTCGAGGTGTTTGCGCCGCGCGACCCGTTCGAGCCACTGATCTCCGCGACGGGTGGGGGATCGGGCACGACGACCGGAGACACGACCGGTGGGACCGGAACGGGAACCGGGGGCACCGGCGGAACCGCTACCGGTGGCACCGGGGGCACGGCAACCGGGGGCACGTCCGATAACGGCACCCAGCAGGTGGGGCGTCATCGGGTTCGCGTGATCGACGTGTTCCGACAGGACGGCCACGACCGCGCCCAGGTCCAGGTCGACGACACCGTCTACACCGTCGACGAGGGCGAGGACTTCGCCGACAACTTCCGCCTCGTGTCGGCATCGGGCAGCTGTGCGACGCTGCTGTTCGGCGACGACGAGTTCACGTTGTGCGAGGGCGAAGAGATCCTCAAGTGATCCCCGTCCCTCGCTGAGAGGGAGGCACGATCCACCGATGGGCCGCCTGAGATACCTCACCGCGGGTGAGTCGCACGGTCCCGCGCTTGTTGCGATCCTCGAGGGATTGCCCGCCGGCGTACCCGTCTCTGCCAAAGCGATCGGGGACGAGCTCGCGCGACGACGCCACGGTTACGGCCGCGGACCCCGGATGAAGATCGAGAAGGACGAGCTCGACATCCTCTCCGGGGTGCGCTCCGGCCTGTCGCTCGGCACTCCGATCGCAGTATCGATCCGCAACACCGAGTGGGCGAAGTGGTCCCACGTCATGCCGATCGAAGGACCCGCAGGGGGCCGGCAGCTGACGGAACCGCGCCCCGGGCATGCCGACCTGCCGGGGATGCTGAAGTACGACTTCGACGACGCGCGCAACGTGCTCGAGCGGGCTAGCGCCCGCGAGACCGCGGCGCGCGTTGCGATCGCCGCGATCGCCAAGACGTTCTTGTCGCGGCTCGGCATCGGCGTGCTGTCGCACGTTCTCTCGATCGGAGAGGCCTCGGTTCCGGACGGGGCGCCGAAACCGACGATGTCCGACCTCGATGCCGTCGACGCATCTCCAGTGCGGTGCTTCGACGAGTCTTCTTCGGCGGAGATGGTGGCCGCGATCGACCGGGCGGCGGCGGAAGGGGACTCGCTCGGTGGCGTCGTCGAGGTGGTCTGCTTCGACGTGCCGGTGGGGCTCGGGTCCCACGTTCATTGGGATCGCAAGCTCGACGGGCGACTGGCGGCGGCCGTCATGGCCGTTCCCGCGATCAAGGGGGTCGAGATAGGCGACGGGTTCGCGGTCGCCCGGCGGCCCGGATCGCGCGCTCACGACGAGATCGAGATCGGACTCACCCGTTCCACCGACCGGGCGGGTGGAACCGAGGGGGGTATCTCGATCGGCGGGATGCTCCGGGTCCGGGCGGCCATGAAGCCGCTGTCCACCTTGAAGAAGAGGTTGAGAACGGTCGACATGGCCACGGGGGACCCGGCCGACGCCTTCCAGGAGCGAACCGACGTGTGCGCGGTCCCGGCAGCCGCGGTCGTGTGCGAAGCGGTCGTCGCGCTCGTGCTCGCGGATGCGGTTTTGGAGAAATTCGGTGGCGACACCATGGACGACGTTCGCAGCGCCCTCGATCGCTACCTCGAGCGGGTCTCGGCCCGGCGGAGGCCGGCCGACAACGCATGATCGCGATCGTCGGCTTCATGGGAGCCGGTAAGTCCACGGTCGGTCGTCTCGTCGCGGACGAGCTCGGACTGTCGTTCACCGACATCGACGCCGTCATCGAAGAGCGCTACGGCCCCATCCCGGAGATCTTCGGATCGGGTGGGGAGGAACGGTTCCGAGCGATCGAGCGGGCGGTCGCGCGCGAGGTCCTCATGGGCGAGGGCGTGGTCGCGCTGGGAGCCGGCGCCATCACGTCGGCCGAGATCCTGGGATTGCTCGAGGGAGCGACCGTGATCCATCTCGACGTGTCGCTGGCGGAGGCATTGCGCCGCGTCGGCGACGACCCGGGTCGTCCGATGCTGGGCCCCCAGGTTCAGGAGCTGTATCTGTCGCGCGCCCCGGTGTACTCGCGCGTGGCGACCGCGTCGATACGAACGGACGGGTTGACCCCGGTGGACGTGGCCGCGGCGCTGATAGCGGTCGTGCAGGAGGCCGGGTCGTGAGCGCGCGGCGCATAAACGTGGAGCTGGGCCCCCGTTCCTACGGCGTCGTCGTGGGGGACGGCGTGCTCGGCTCCATCGCAGACGTCGTCCATCTGCCCGAGGCCGCCGAGAAGGCCTTCGTCGTCACGCACCCAGAACTCGCGCACCTGGCAGGTCAGGTCGCGCAGTCATTGGCCGGGGTCGGCCTCGTCACGGAGACGATCGAGATCCCCCCGGGCGAACCGTCGAAGACCCTCGAGTGGGCCTCTGGGATCTACGAGCGACTCGCCGGCTCGGTCGCTCATCGACACGACCTGATCGTTGCGGTGGGCGGCGGGGTAGTCACCGACGTAACGGGTTTCGTGGCCGCGACCTACGCGCGCGGGATGCACCTCGTCAACGTACCGACCACCCTGCTGGGCCAGGTCGACGCCGCCATCGG
>DASSMG010000317.1:0-13501 GCA_035688995.1 Actinomycetota bacterium | reverse complement strand
CACCGGTTTTGGTGCAACCAATGAGGTAGGACGCGTGGCCGAGTGGCTCGAGCCGGATCTGCTTGAAGATCATCAGGCGATGCCCTTCTTCACGATGAAGAACAGCGCGCCGTTCTCCTCGCCAGAATCCAACAACTCGTTTCCGGTGTCGTGCGCCCAGGCGGGGAAGTCCGCGATCGCACCGCGATCCGTGGCAAGGACCTTCAGCACTTCACCTTCCGCCAACGGAGCGATCGCCTGAGTGGCGCGCACGATCGGCATCGGGCACAAAAGCCCCCGGGCATCGAGTGTCTGCGTTGCAATGGTCATGTTGAGAATCTCCTTCGATCAGACGAACAGCGAGATGTTCGAGCGACGTGCCGTCGAGAGGAACGCAGCCGCGCCCCCGAACTCCACGCCGTCGATGAAGTCGGATTGCTTGTAGCCGAATGAGTCGAGCGTCATCTGGCACCCGATCAACTTGACGCCGAACTCCTGCGCGACCCCGAGCAGGTCGTCGATAGTGCTGACGTTCTTCTGTTTGAACTGGCGGTTCATCATCTTGGTGGCCAAGGCTTGCATACCGGGTAACACGGTGACGATGTCGGGCATCGGAACCGCCGGATTGCCGACGGGCGAAATCTTGAGCTTCTTCGCGTGCTGCTTGTGGATGATGTTGAGCCCGTAGAACGTGAAGAAGATCGACGCCTCCATGCCGAGGGCCGCTGCCGTCGTCGACAAGATGAGCGGCGGGTAGGCCCAGTCGAGCGTCCCTTTCGAAGCGATGAGGTTGATCCCATTGACACCGGGGTCGGTCTGGGAGTGGCTCTCGAGCTCCTCACGCACGATGCGGCGGATAGCGTCCTCTTCGAGGCGGGTTTCCAGCTCGATGCTTTCCACGCTCATGGGTCCTCCTTCCGAACGCGGCCGTGCTTTCGGCGCGCGCTCTTGCACGACATTCCAAAGGGGAGGTCTCCGGTGCCGCCGGTCGACCGGGACGCTGCCACGGATGGGCTTGCGCGCGGTAAGTACTACAACACTCCCAAAAGAGCGTCAAATACCCTTTGCGGTGGTTCCATACGCTCAGTTGGAGTGTTATAAGAGTGTTTCGCCACCACAGGGGGGTTCCCTGCCGTGCCTCACTTCCGCGAAGGGACCCCGTTGAGCACGATCTATTCAGACATCGCCGTCGTCGGAGCCGGCGCGAGCGGAACGCTCGTGGCCACGAACGTCCTGCGAGCCGCGACCGGATCCGTACGAGTGGCGCTCGTCTCCGATGTTGCCGAGCTATGCCGCGGCGTCGCGTACGGCACCAAGTGTGACGACCACCTCCTGAACGTCCCCGCGGCGGGCATGAGCGCGTATCCCGACGAGCCAACACATTTCCTCGAGTGGGCACAAAGACGCGACGGGTCGGTCGGTCCGAAGACCTTCGTGCGGCGCCGCTGGTACGGCGAATACCTCGCCGAACTGCTGGCGGGGGCCGAGAAGCGCGCTTCTCGGGTCGGAGCGGAGCTCGTGCGGGTCCGGGCACGAGCGATCCAGGCGCGCGAACTTCGAGACACCGGTCTTGTCGGGCTGGCCGACGGACGGGCGGTCGTCGCGAAACGGGTCGTGTTGGCGCTGGGAAACTTCCCGCCCGCTGCGCTTCCCGGATGTTCGAGTACCGCGGCCACCAGTGCGCGCTGCATCGAGGACCCGTGGGTTCCCGGTGTGCTGGACGCGATCGGAGCCAGTGACCGCGTCCTGCTCGTGGGGACGGGACTCACCATGTACGACGTCTTCCTCGACCTCCATCGCACCGGACGGGGGCCGCGCGTTGTCGCGATCTCGCGGGGCGGACTGAGGCCGGAGGTGCACGATCTGTCGCTCGGCCCCCCTCCCCAGCCACGGTTCGGTGAGACGAGCTCGTTGAGCGACATCGCTCGCGCGGTCGAAGAAGCATCCTCCGTCGACGCCGAGTGGCGTCGCACGATCGACTCGGTACGGCCGCTGACGCCCGGTATCTGGAACACACTCACGCTCGAGGAGCGGGCCGACTTCCTAACGCAATGGCGAAGGAAGTGGGACGTGCGCCGGCATCGCGCCGCGCCGGATGTCGACGCCACGATTCGCTCGCATGTATCGAACGGGACGCTCGAGTTCAAAGCCGCTTCGATCGTCCGCATCCGGGCGCGCAACGAGAAGCTGCATGTCTTCTTTGCTCTGCCCGACGGTGAGAACCATGAAGACGTCTTCGACTTCGTTATCAACTGCACGGGACCGCAGAGCGATTACCGGACGATCCAGGACCCGTTAGTTGCGTCGCTACGTGCGGCCGGAACGCTTACGCCGTGCCCTCTCGGTCTGGGGATCGAAACCGATGCCACATGCGCACTCACTCGAGCCGACGGCACACCGTCCGAGACGTTCTTCGCCGCGGGGCCACCGACCAAGCCGATGCTGTGGGAGATCACCGCGATCCCTGAGATCCGCGTCCAAGCGCAGGCCCTGGGAGTGCGACTGCTGGAAGACGTGAAACCCCAGCAAGCCCCCGTCCTCGTCTAAACCCCGCCGTTCTTTTCTAGTTGGCCTACACCAGATGTAGGCATGTTTAGAAAGAACGGGGGTTAGTAGAGGGAGTCGCCGCCGAACATGCGCTGGAGGCGGAGGGCCAGGTCGAGCTCGCCCTCGAAGCGGAGCTTGCCCTCCATCGCCGCCTTGGCCCCGTTCAGCACACCCGCGGCGATCCGCACGAAGTCCGCGACCGATGCTTCGATCGTGAGCGCGGGGCGCTCGGCGACTCCGGGGGCCGCGACCGCCTTCTCCTTGTCGACGTCGACGTACCACTCGACCGCGGACCCATTCGAACCGAGGCGGTACTGGATCTTGCCGACGAAGCCCATCGCTCCTTCCGGGTTGAAGCTCGCGGCCATGCCCTCGAAGATCGGAGCGCTCCCTTTCTCGCTCCCGAAGACGTCCTCGATCTGGTCGTCGTTCAGGTGCCGGACGAGCGCGCCGAACACCTCGGTCTGACGAGCGGGGGCGGGACGCGCGGGCGCGTCTCCGGATACGCCCGGAAGCACGTAGCCCGCGGAGGGAGCGTCTTCCCCTTTCGGGGTAACGAGGTAATCCGCGGCGGCCCGGGGGCCCTCGCGCCGGGTCATCGCTTCTGCGATCGCGTCCCCGAGGCGTTCTTTCTTGGCCGCCTCTTTCGCGTCGGCCTCGGCCGCGAAGCGCGGGAGAACCTCGCGGCCGAATAGCTCGAGGGACGCGCAGACCTGCTCGTGCACGTTGTTGCCGCACTGCGCGACGAAGATGATCTGGTCGACGCCGGCGGCTTCGTAGCGACGCACGAGGTCTGCGATCTGGTTGGGCGTGCCGATCGCGCCGCGCATCGAACCGAGTCCGCCCTCGAGCACCTTCACGCCGATCTCGCCATCCTGCGCCCTGATGATCTCGCGAGCGAACCCGTACTCGCTGCGGTGCTTCTCGAACTCGTCCCACACGTCGGTGCGGCCCGGATGATGCTCACCGAACACGTAGTAGTGCGCCAGCGAGTAACCGAAGAAGTGCCCGCCGTCGATCCCCTGCTGGATCGCGGTGTCCTCGTCCTCGTGACACATGAGCGGCACGACGACGGCGAAGTTGGGGTTGACCTCGAAGCCGGCGGGGACGCATTCGTCCGAGACGATCAACTCGTAATAAGCATCGACCCATTCCTTGGCCGCTTCGGGGTCGACGAAGCTGAACGAGAGCGCGCCGATGCCGTTACGCGCCGCCAGCAGGATCGTGTCGCGCTGGCTGCACGCGGCCCATAGCGGCGGGTGCGGCTTCTGTTTCGGCTTCGGGATCACGTTGCGCTGCGGCACCGAGATGAACTCGCCGTCGTATCCGGCGAACGGTTCCTCGACGAACATCCGCGTGATCGCATCGAGAGCCTCGCGCCATTGCTTCCGCTTCTCCTCGCGCGGGATACCGAAACCCCCGAGCTCCATCTGCGAGCTCGACTCGCCGGTGCCGAACTCGACGCGGCCCCCCGAGATCAGGTCGAGGGTTGCGATCCGCTCCGCCACGCGCACCGGATGGTTGAACGTCGGCGGAAGCTGCACGATCCCGTGCCCGAGCCGGATGCGCTTCGTCCGCTGACTCGCGGCGGCGAGGAAGATCTCGGGCGCGCTCGAATGCGAGTACTCCTCGAGGAAGTGGTGCTCGACCTCCCATACGTAATCGAAGCCCAGACGATCGGCGAGCTCGACCTGTTCGAGTGCGTTCTGAAGGAGCCGTTCTTCCGCGCCGTCGCTCCAAGGTCGTGGCAGCTGGTGCTCGTAGAACAAGCCGAAGCGCATGTCTCCCCCTAACTAGCCGTTCGGTGCGACGATCAGACGGACGGGATCGCCGTCCTTCTCGGACAGCCGTCGCACCCCATCCGCCACTTGTTCGAGCGGCATGACGTCGGAGATCGACGCGGTGAGGTCGAGGCGTCCCGTAGAAACGAGTTTCACCAGTTGCTCGAGGTGCTGCTTCTGGTAGCCGAGATGCCCCAGGAGCGACGTGCTCTGCACGCCGAACAGAAGACCGGGGCCGAGCTCGATCGGATCGAGCGACAGGCCGACCATCACCGCGCGTCCCTGACGGCCGGTGCACGAGACGGCCTGACTCAGCACCTTGTTGGAACCGACGAGGTCCACGGCCACGTCGAGCCCACTCCCGTCGGTGACCGCAAGGATCTCCATGTTGACGTCTTGAGTGGTGGGGTCGATCGCCACGTCCGCACCGACCTTCAGCGCACGGTCGCGCGCGCTGGGGAGCGGGTCGATGGCGACGATCGGTGCGGCGCCGATGATCCGTGCGATCTGCACGGCATGCGTTCCCAGGCCCCCGACGCCCCACAACCCGACCGATTCGGACGGACGAACCTTGGCCCGTTCGGTCAGTGCCGCGTAAGGAGTGGCCACCGCGTCCACCAGGATCGCCGCTTGCTCGCTCGGCACGTTGTCGGGAACGCGCGTCAGTCCGTAGAACGGGACGGTCGTGTACTCGGCCCAGGCGCCGTCGTAATGGAAACCCATCAACTGCGGGTTACGGCACTTGTCGATCTGGCCGGTTGCGCACCGGTCGCAGGTCCCGCAGTTCCGACCCGCCATGACGATGACGCGATCGCCCTTCTTCCACCCGGTGACGAGCTCGCCGGTCTCGTGGACGGTCCCGCAGCTCTCGTGCCCGGGCGTGACGACGTCGATGACGGGTGGGATGCCCCCGTCGAGCAGGTGAACGTCGGAGAGGCAGATGCCACACGCCTCGACCTTCACGACGACCTCGAGGGGGCCGGGCTTGGGGACCGGGACGTCCTTGATCTCGAGCTTTCGGTCGGCGCCCGTGAAGCGCGCGGCACGCATCGTGTCGGCCATGGGAAGGGAGCTTACGAGGTGACGGCTTGCGACTCGCCCCGGAGGAAAACGGAACGAAGGAGGTCGTCTCGTCCACGCAGATCCTGGGACGGCCCCGAGAACCTGATCTCGCCGCGTTCGATGAAGTACGCCTTGGCGGCGACGTCCAGCGCGAGATCGACGTGCTGATCGACGATCACGACCGCCACGCCCTCGGCGTTGAGCCGCTGCAGTATCTCGATCAACTCTCCGACGATCTTCGGAGCGAGTCCGAGCGACAGCTCGTCGATCAGAAGCAGTTTCGGATCCATGATGAAGGACTTCGCGAGCGTCAGCATCTGCTGCTGACCGCCCGACATGCTGCCCGCCGACTGGCGTCTGCGCTCCACAAGTACCGGGAAGAACTCGAAGACCCGGTCGATCATGGCGCGGCGCTTCGCCTTGTCCTTGCCGTACAGGAAACCCGCGATCTCGAGATTCTCCTGAACGGTCATGCCGGGGAACACGCCGCGGCCCCCGGGCATCTGGACTATGCCGCGCCGGACGATGTCTTTCGGGCTCACTCCCAGCAGAGACTCGCCGTCGAACGAGACCTCGCCGGATCGGGGACGGAGGATGCCGGAAACGACACGAAGGATCGTCGTCTTTCCCGCACCGTTCGTGCCGAGAAGCGCAACGATCTCGCCGTCGCCAACCGAGAGGTTGATGCCGAACAGCACCTGGATCGGTCCGTAGAACGCGGAGACGTTGGTCAGTTCAAGCAACGGAGGTGTCCCTCCTCGTGCGGCCGAGATAGGACTCGAGCACGCGATCGTTCGATGTGACCTCGTCGGGGCGTCCCTCGGCGATGACCTTCCCGAAGTCGAGCGCATAGATCCGCTCGGAAGTTCCGAGCAACAACCCCATGTCGTGTTCGATCAACATGATCGAACAGCCGCGTTCGTCGCGGATGCGCTTCAGCATCGGCCCCAGAGCCTCGACCTCTTTCTGTTGGATCCCCGATGCGGGTTCGTCGAGGAGAAGCACCTTCGGGTCGAGTGACAGGACGCACGCGAGTTCGAGGAACCTCGTGGTCCCGTAGGAGATCTCGGTGGGACGAGCGTCACGCCACGGCCGCAGGTTCACCTGGTCCAGGATCGTCTCGACCCGCTCGCGCGCCACTCGCTCGTCGCGCCGCCACGACGGAAGCCGCAGCATCGCGGCGAACGAACCGCTCGTCAGGTGGCGGTGTTGCGCGACGAGAAGGTTCTCGTACACGGTGAGATTGCGGAACAGACGCACGTGTTGGAAGGTGCGGCCGATCCCGGCCGCGACCCGCTCGTACGGAAGCAGATACGTGATGTCGTCCTCCTGGAACAACACACGTCCGTGATCCGGTTTGAGGAATCCGCCGATCACGTTGAACAACGTGCTCTTGCCGGCTCCGTTCGGGCCCAGGAGGCCGAGGATCTCGCGAGGCCGGATCTCGATGTCGACCTCGTCGAGCGCCGCGATCCCCCCGAAGCGAAGGGTCAGATCGCGCGTTCGCAGAACCGGTTTCGGAAGTTGACCGTTGCGGGTCGCGGGACTGAGCCCGTTCGTGGTGGTCACGACGACAGACTCAGGAAGAGCCACGCCACGCCGACGTTGAGGCCGAGGAAGAACAGCGCGATAGCGATCCCGACGATCGGACGGCGACGGATGAGGTCGAGTTGGATCTTGCCGACCTGAACCATCCCACCGGGACGGAACATCAAGAAGAGGATCAGCAACAACGCTGCGTAAACCGCTACGAAACGGAAGAAGAAATCC
The DNA here is from genome assembly GCA_035688995.1 of Actinomycetota bacterium. Lineage (GTDB taxonomy): Bacteria > Actinomycetota > CADDZG01 > CADDZG01 > WHSQ01 > DASSMG01. The sequence goes on along the minus strand of DASSMG010000317.1, from coordinate 6,362 downwards.
GCTCCCTGGAAGATCTGCTGCTGGATCACGAGCGAGACCGCACCGAAGAAAGCGCCGATGGCTCGATCGATCCCACCGATCGCGACGAGCGTGACGAGCAAGAGTGAGGTGGCTTGCGCCAGCGGTGATTGGAACGCCGAGCGCGTCACGCTGGTGAGGAGCACTGCGAGGAACCCGCCACCGATACCGGCGATCAGCCCACTGATGACGAACGCCACAAGTTTCGTCTTGTAGACGTTGATGCCCAGGGCCTGAGCCTCGAGCTCGTTGTCGCGAACCGCGAGCATCGCTCGGCCCAGTCGTGACGTTCGGAGCCCCTCGATCATCCAGAGCAGCAAGAAGACGACGGCGATGCACACGACGTAGAAGGTCGCGTCGGAGGTGAGATCGATCGGCCCGAGCTTGGGACGCTGCAGAAGCCATCCGGTCTCGCCGCCCGTGATCCGATCCCACTTGAAGAACGTCTCCCCCAAGACGTCCGCGAACGTGAGCGTTGCGATCGCGAGGTAAAGGGTCTTCAACCGGACGGAGGTGATGCCCACGAGGATCGAAACGGGGATCGTCGCAACCGCGCCGAGCGGGATGGCCAGCCACATGGGCCACCCCCACGACGCCATCGCGACCGCGGTGATCATGGCTCCGATGCCTGCGAACGAGTACGGCATCAGCGAGATCAAGCCCGCGTATCCGGTCACGACGATGACCGACAGCCCGAGGATCGCGTAGATCGCTCCGTACTGCCCCACGAAGAACCCGAAATCCCCGAACGGGATCGGTAACGAGACCAGAAGCAGGAGACCGAGACCACCGAGGATGTGACTCGGCCGTAGGCGCCGGCGTGTGGGGGCGGCCGGTGGCGTCTCGAACGCCGGCTCCGGAGCCGGTTCGAACTGGACCGGGGCGAGGGTCGACGGGTGAGCGCTCATATCCGCCTCGTGCCGCGATCGCTACCCGGCTCCATCACGCCTCCAACGCTTCTATCTCTTGGCGGCTCGCGAAGAAGCGCTCGGTCCGCATCAACAGGAGGAGCACGATCAGGATCGCGGCGATCGCGCCGCGCAGGTTGCTCCACGGGGCCGGAGCCAGGACCAGCAATTCGTGCGACAGCCCGAACACGAATCCCCCGATCAACGCGGCGGGCAGGTTCACGAGGCCACCGATCAACGCCGCGCCGAACGCGGGGATCAGCAAGGTGCCGAACGGCGTCACCTGGAAGGTCGTTATCAATCCGCCGCGGTCCCCCGCCGAATGCGGGAGAACCAACAGGAGAGCGACCGCGGCGAGGCCCGACCCCATCCCCCACGCGATCGACGAATAACGAACGTCGTCGATACCGGCGAGCATCGCCGCCTCGCGGTTCTGCGCCACCGCGCGGAGCGCGCGGCCGGCTTGCGACCGGCGGAACCAGATGAGGAAACCGAAAGCGATCGCGAGCGCCGCCGCCATCGTGATCAGATCGACCGATTTGAACGTGATGCCGAACAGGTGGTAGTCGGTCGCGGGCAACCACGCCGGGATGCGCGTGAACTGCTCGAAACCGAGGGCGAAGGCGGCGATCGACGAGAACAGTTGTGCCAGGCCGACCGAGATCAACACGACGATGATGTGCTGCGAGCGCGGGATCCGCCGGAAGACGAGGCGGTACGCGAGTACGCCGGCCCCCATGGATACGGGGATCGAAAGCAGGACCGCGATCTGGGGATTCACACCACTTCCGGTGAGGATCGCGTAGGCAACGACGGCCAGGATCCCGATCGCCCAGTGGGAGAAGTTGAGCGTTCCCGTCGTTCGGTAGATCAGTACCAGACCGAGTGCGAGGAGTCCGAACACGGCCCCCGACGAGAGGCCGAAGACGGTTACCGCGGCGACGGGCTGACCGGCGAGGATCATGTCTTGACGAAGGCGCGGTAGAGCCAGTCGATCGTCTTGAAGGGGAACGCGCGACTCATCGCGCGGCCCCACGCGAAACGTTGTATCCAGCGACTTCCGAGCAAGAGGACGAAGGCGAGGGCGCCGAACAGGATCGCGGTGACGCCACCTCGGCCGGTTGCGACCGTGTAGACGAGGAGCTCGCCCTCTCCCCCGGCGTCGGAACCACTCGCCTGCGCCGAGAACTCTTTCCCGGTTCCGCCGCCGGCGACCGTCGTGCCCGTCGAGCCGTAGCCACCGGTGGTCCCCGTGTCGCCTCCACCACCGATCGCACCGTTCCCTCCCACCCCGGGATCGGACGGCTCGGTGGCGAGGGCTTGGAACTGGCTCACCGGGGCGGTTCCGAAGCTCGCGTAGACCTCGCCGCCGGCGAAGTACGCCGCTTGCTGGTCGTGAGCGATGGTCAGCCCGCCCTGCACGATCGTGAGCGACGCGCCGTCTTTGGACGCATCCACGTACGGGGCCGCCATCCCGACCGCTCCGGCACCTCCCGGCAGGCTGATCATCTTTCCCGGGGGTAGCGACACGGGCTGGCCGCCGATCTTCACGCCCTGAGCGGAGCTCACGACCGACCATTTCAAGCCCTCGGCGGTTCCGTCGCTTTGGAACTGCAGATACGTGCGAACCGAGTCCACCGTCAGCGCGCCGTCGCCCCAATCGAGATCCTCGACGACGGACGACATGCTTCCCACGACCCGGCCGTTGATCTCGCGAAGGTCGGTGATCGAGCGCGCGTGCTCGGCGGTGGCACCGAACGTTCCCGGGCTCGGAGCCTGGAACGTGCAATCGCGGCGGTAGCACTCGGAGTAGTGGTACGTGTGCAGCGACTTCTCCGAGTGCGACATGACGTGAGTGAAGTCGTTGCCGCTCTTCGCGTTCGCCTTCGGCCAGCAGCGCTCTTCGTAAGAGCGTTGATTCGGCGTGAACGCGTCGGTGTTGCTGAACACGTCCTGGTCGCGCGCACCCGACAGATCGACGTAGGACTTGGCACCGATCCCGGTCGAGTCCTCGGATCCGGGCACCCGCGACAACGACCCCAGTGCCATGTAGTAATTGAGCCGAACGGGGGGACCTTGCGGCGGTTCGAGATCGCCGGCGTGATCACCCGCACCACCCGTGAGGGGGTCGGTCTCCTTGGAGGGTGTCGGAAGGGGAACCTTTCCGTCGGGACCGAAATCGATCTTCTCGGGACAGTTCGGCTGGTGCGCGTAGGTGGCGTAGTCGCACTTGTACTTGTGCGTCTTCGGGTCGCAGGGCTGAACGGTGTTGATGGCCTCGATCTCTTGTTTGTTCAGCGACGCCTTGTACGCGTAAGCGCGTGCCTCCTGAACCTCGTACGCGAGCCGTTCCTTCGCCGAGGCCGGGGCACCGACGGCGAAGAGGCCGATGCTCGGCGCGGCTAGAACGGCCGCCACCATCACCGCACGGAAGAGCTTCATCCGTGCGTCGCCACCGAGCGCGGCACCCCGAGCTCGTCGAGAGTCATGAAGCGTCCGGTGAGGTCGTCGAACCACGGCTTCGAGCCGGTGAACTGGATCAACCACGTGCTCGCGCCGCCGAAGTGATCGGTCGGCCCGGTGTTCAGGATCGGCCCGATGCCGGCATCCCAGTTGTGAAGCGAACCCATCGTGTGGGCGAACGCGTCGCGCGACAGATCGGGTCCCGTCATAGCGAGCCACAGCGCGATCCCTCCGGTGATCGCCGCCGGGCCGTACGTGAGGATGTCCGGAGCCTCGCGGCTGAGGTACTTCTTGTAGGTGTCGTTCAAGGCCGCCGCCGCCGGGTACTTGTTCGGGTCGGCCCACGGAACGCACGGAAGAGCCTGACAATCAGTGATCATGCCGCGGCATGCGCTGCCGCACAGGTCCGCCAGGCTCGTGACCCAGCAGGTCTCGCACGCGAACTGCACGTTCGTCCATCCCTGATCGCGTGCCTCGAGGGGGCCGAACGTCCCGTTGAGCGAATCCCCGAAGAAGACCGCATCGGTGGGGGTCTGCGCTCCGTAGCAGGTGCGCAGCTTGGCGATCTCCGACCGCTCGCCGTTGTCCGCTTCCTGCGCCTTCTTGTACACGACGCAGCCGGTTGGGATCGGGTGATGGAGGTACGCCGCGACCTTGCGCACCACCGCAACGATGTTGTTCTTCGCCGAGGGGTCGGCCAGGATCCCGATGTGCGTCCGGTCGAGTTTCTTGATCAGGTACGCGGTGTGCACGGCCGCGATCACCAGCGGGTCGACCCCGGGGGCGTAGTTCCATTGCGCCAGCGCGGGATACGGCATCTCCGAGAAGAAACACCACACCCCGGGAACGCCCTGAGAGTTCTGGTACTGGGTGGCCGGCCCCATCAGGTTCGATTCCAGATAGCAGTCACGCACGGAGAAGACGTGCTCGACATCGACGAGCCGACGCATCCCCGCAAGAGCCTCCTCCGGAGTGTTCGCGTTGAGCGAGAACGTCGAGACGGAGAGCTTGCGACCGTAGATCCCGGGGCGGTCCGGACATCCCCAGTTGAGGTCGTAACCGGGGATGTGCGTCTGATTGTTGATCGCTTCGACGCTCACCTTCATCACACGTTCGACTTGCTCTCCGAGCGGACGCAGGGCGCCGGTCAGCGGGATGATCGTCCCGAACTTGAGCGAGCTGTCGGTGAAACCCTCGTCGGGATTCGAGTTCGTGGCGCAGTTCGCCTGTCCCGCTTGCGCGGTGCCGACCTTGCTGTCACCACCGGGGCCCGAGCCTCCCGAACCGTTGGCCGCGCCCACATTGAGACTCCCTTTACCGCCCTTCGACAACACCTTCCCGTTGGAGCCCTGGTTCGTGGTCGTTCCCGCGACCTGCGTGCCGGCCCCCGTCCGCCGTGACACCAGGACGGCATGTCCGTTGCAGGCAGCGGCGAGAAGCGTTGAGGCAACCGCCAGCGCGATCGCGGCTCGTTTCATTCGGGGATCCCTCTTTTCCTGTCGACCTCACGAAGCAACCCGGCTGCGAAACCCGCGACGGTCAGCGCCGCTGCGATGACGAGGCACCACGCTCCCCAACCAAGTCCGGCATGGAAAGCGACGAAATCGAGAGCCCCGGTCTGCGCGTCGTGCGCCATGGCGGCCGCTTGCCGATCCATCTCGGGGACGCGCCACCCGATCAATGCGACGAGGATGATGGTTGCGAACGAAGAGGCGACGCGAAGCGCGCTCGGATGAACGAAACCGACGGAACTGCGCCGCGACCACGCGAAGGCCAGAACCGCGGCGAGAGCTGCCACTATCGCTATGAGGGGTCCGGCCGCCTCCGAGTACCCCATGACCGTGGCGACCTGCTGCGGCGGCATGCTCTCCGACGCGACCTTCGTGGCCCGGACCCATTCGCCGAGCGCCCCGATCGCGGCGAGTGCGCCACCCCCGGCCAGGAGTGTCGTCGGAACCTTGCCCGAAAAGGTGCGGTAAGAGGTCGCCGACTGCTCGACGGTGGTTTCTTCCGTGGCGATCGCCACGGTGCCACCCGGAGGTTCTGCGAAGGGGCGCGCGCGTGATCGAGAAAATCTCAGTCGCGTCGTCGAGCTCGACGCGTCGTTGAGCGCCACGTCGCCCACGCCTTCCCCCCAGAAGGACCGGACCGCTACCCCCACAGGACGCGCATCTTGTGACGTACGTCCCTTTGCACCCTATTTCTCCTTCCCGTCGCGTGTCTCCTCCCCGATTTCGCCTTTAGGTTCCCCAGCCGATGGGCGCCTTGTTCGGTTTGCTTGCCGCCGCCACGTACGGGACCGCCGACTTCCTGGGGGGCCGGGCCTCGCGGCGCGCCGACGTCTTCACCGTCGTTCTGGTCTCGCAACTGATCGGAACGCTGCCGACCCTCGCCGTGGTGCCTCTGTTCGCGTCGCAGGGCCCTCCCCTGCGGGCGATCCTGTGGGGAGCCGCCGCCGGGATCGGGGGTGGGATCGGCGTCCTCTTCCTCTATCGAGGCCTGGCGGTCGGCCGGATGAGCGTGGTGGCTCCGATCACGGGCGTCGTCGCAGCCTCGGCCCCCGTCGTGTTCGGGCTCGCGGCCGGCGAACACCCGAGCACCGTGGCACTCGCGGGGGCCGTCACCGCTCTCGTAGCCGTGGCGCTCGTATCGCGCGTGCGCGAGGACCTCGCGAGCGAGTCGGACACGTCGGGGATGTGGCACGCGCTCGCCGCCGGCCTCGCGTTCGGTGCCTTCTTCATCTTCCTCGACCGCGCCGGAGACGACACCGGGATGTGGCCCCTCGTCGGAACCAGAGGCGCGTCTCTTGTCCTCGTGACGCTTGCCGTGATCGTCCTTCGGAAACCGTTCCGTCCGCCGCCGAACACGATGCTTCCGATCGCTGCCGCCGGGGTCACCGACGTCGCCGCGAACATGCTGTACCTGATAGCGACGCGACATGGGCTCCTGTCGCTCGTCGCCGTCCTCACCTCG
>DASSMG010000316.1:0-2796 GCA_035688995.1 Actinomycetota bacterium | reverse complement strand
CGTCGACGAGGGCGTGGACGCGTTCCCGCGCGTCGTCGCCTGCAACGTCGATCGCCGCAAGTAGGCCCTCGACATCCACTTCCATCACGGCCCTGAGCAGATCCAGTTGGGTGGGGAAGTAGCGGTACGCGGTTGCCCGCGAGATGTCTGCGAGCTCGGCTGCAGTCGCGATGGTGGGGACGTGGCCCTCTCGGAACGACTCCCGTGCTGCTTCGATCAGGGCTCGCCGCGTCCGCGACTTCTGCCGTGCCCGCCCCGGAGCTTGACGTGAGACAACCATCTCATTATGATACCCCAGTCTCATCACTTAGCGTGGGTTTCGAGAGGATCTCCAGTGAAGCCGGAGACGATCGGCGTGAACAGGCAGGTCACTTACGTCGTCGACCTCGCCGATCCTGCGGCGACCGAGCCCGATCTCGCCGGCGGAAAAGGCGCTTCTCTGGCGCGGGCGAGCCGGGTCGGCTATCCGGTGCCTCCCGGGTTCGTCGTCGGCCTCCCCTTCTTCGAGCTTGTCGAGAGAGAAGGGTGGGATGACGCCCGATCGTTGCTGATGGACGATCTCGAGCCCGCTCTGTCACGACTCGCAGGACCGGTCGCCGTGCGTTCTTCGGCCCGCGGCGAGGATGGGGAGTCCAATTCGTTCGCCGGCCAACACGAGACGCTGCTCAACCTGACGGGGACCGACGCCGTCCTGGAAGCGATCGCTCGTTGCTGGGAGTCGAGCCGATCCGCGCGCGTTCGGGAATATGAGAAAACTCGGGACGTGACCCAGCGGGGCTTTGCCGTCGTGATCCAGCGCATGGTCGTCCCCGACGTTTCACTTGTTGCATTCACCGTCGACCCGGTCACCGGGGACCGGGAGCACGTGGTCGTAGACGCGACCTGCGGCCTCGGCGAAAGCTTGGTCGGCGGGATGACCAACACCGACACCTACGTAGTGCGTAAGCGAGACCTGGCCATCACGAGCCGTGTCGTCCGCGACAAGGACCGGATGGTCGTCCCCGTTGAGGGTGGAACCGAGATGCTCGAAGTGCCGCCGGACAAGCGTCTCACCCCGACACTCGACGACGAGTCGCTTCGCGCGGTCGCCCGCGTGGCGGTGCGGCTCGAAGCCGAGACGGGGAACGCCGTGGATATCGAAGCCGCACTGGTCGGCGACGAGCTCGTGCTCTTGCAGTCCCGGCCGGTGACCGCGGCGCCCGCCTTCCCCGTGGTGTGGAACGAGGGGGAGAGCGACCACTGCTGGTACAGGGGCGGGATCAATTTCCCCGATCCGGTGTCACCTCTGTTCGGTTCCTGGTTGAGACGGGTCTTCTGCGAGGGCTGCAGCCGAGCTTTGAAGATAGGGGGCCCTGCCGTCCGCCTCGTGGGGCGAAGGATCAACACCTTCTGGTACGAAGCCGAGGTTCCGCTCGACCTATCTCCCGAGGAGCGGTCGGTGTGGTTGGCCGAATGCGAAGAGGCTTTGGAGCGAAGTCTCGATGACCTCGGGGATAAGTGGGACAACTCATTCGTCCCGGCGCTTCTCTCGATCCTCGCGTCGCTCGAGTCCACCGACCTGGGGTCGTTGTCCGACGATGGCCTCGTCTCTCATCTAGGGGCCGCGATGGAAATGTCCGTCCGGGGCTGGGAGATCCATTTCAGCCCACTCACCTCAGGTCTCGTCGCGGTCAACGAACTCGAAAAACTATGCGTGGAGGTTCTCGGCGAGGACGGCCGCGTTCTGGCGTGGGAGATCCTTCAGGGTCTCGACAACAAAACGTTGGAGATGGAACGCGCGCTGCGGGTTCTCGCCGGCGAAGCGGCAGGAAACGAAGACGTCCGTGACGTGATCCTGACGCGGTCTGCCGCGGTAGCGATTGCCTCGCTGCGCGGTGCCGCCGACGAAACAACACCGGGTGGGTCCTCCGTCGCCGCGTTCCTCAAACGACTCGACGAGTTCTTGTTCCTTTTCGGTCGGCGCTTTCCGCGCTTCGAGCTGATGGCGGTTCCATGGCGGGAGGACCCCGCCCCCGTCATCGAGGTCATTCGGCTCATGATCGGAGCCGGAAATCACAACGAGCCCGATCCCGGTCCCGAAGCTGCTGCACGCGCGGAGGTGGCCTTGAGGAGATTGCACGATTCGCTTAGCGATCTCCAGCCCGAGATCCAAGCTCGATTCGAACGACTGCTCGCGGCAGCACGGGCGGGCATCGTCATCATGGAGGACCACGCTTTCTACATCGACGGTGCTCTGCAATACGAGATGCGCCGCATCGTGATGGAAGCCGGGACACGCCTTGCCACGAAAGGCGTGATCCGCCGACGTGACGACGTGTTCATGCTGACCCTCGAGGAGATTGCGGCATCGCTAACCGGCTCCGCAGGCGGCTCACGTGACGACGACGTGCGCGAGCGGCGCGCGGAGATGGAGCGGTGGCGCGGCTTCACTCCTCCGGCGACCCTGGGGGCTCCGCCGCCGGCCGATGAGGAGAGCCGCGTGGCCGAAGCGTGGGAGAACTTCGGAGGCCGGCGTGTCACGGTGACGAGACCGGACGGGACCATGCTGGGCGTGGCTGCGTCGCCGGGACGAGCCTCGGGAGTCGCAAAGATCATCAGAAGCCTGGACGATGCGAATCGAGTTGCGCCCGGGGACGTCCTCGTGGTCGAGAACACCTCGTCGGTCTGGGTTCCGCTGCTCTCGTCGGCAGCCGCATTCGTTACCGAAAGGGGCGGGCCGCTAAGTCACTGCGCCATCATCGCGAGGGAGTACGGCGTCCCTGCCGTCCTGGGACTGGATGCGGCAACAACGCGGAT
>DASSMG010000315.1:0-2823 GCA_035688995.1 Actinomycetota bacterium | reverse complement strand
CGATCCCGATGAAGGTCAACCTCGTGAGTGCCGACGAGGCCGCCGCGTCCGGACCCGACAACGAGGTAATCGAGGAGGTCGTCATCCTCAAGTCCGCCCGGGCCCAGGAGGAGGCGCGCAAGAAGGCCGACTCCGGCGATTACGGCGGCGCCGCGAAGACGCTGCGCTCGGCCGCTACCGAACTGCGCAAGCACGCCGCGCACTCGGAGCGCGCCGAGGAGCTGATCGCCGAAGCCGACGGCCTCGAGGGCTACTCCGCCAACATCGAGATCGGCGGATGGGATGCGTCATCCGCCAAGGAGATGCACTACAACTCGGTGCGCCAGCGCGAGAACCGTCGCCCCCACAGGGAGGACTGACCCGATGTGGCATCCGTGGCAGATCGCGGCCGGGATCCTCGTCGGCTACGAGCTCAAGCGACGCGACGCCGAACGCGAGCCGCTGCTGCACGTCGAGGTGCGCGGCGATCAACTCGCCGAGGCGATCGCGGAGCTCGAACGCCAAGGCCTCGAAGTCGTGGGGGTCAAACGCATCCGCTGAAACAAACGGGAGGTAGATGAAACCGAATTACTCGGCGCCGTCGATCCCACCCCACGAGGTCATCCACCTCGCGCAGCCGGACGTCCTCGGGGTGACGGATTGGAAGATCTGGTGGCTCACCGCACAGGGTGAGCCCACCGTCGAGCGATCGGCCCACGTCTATGTCGCGCACGGCTTCGATCGAGACGCTCTCGTCGCGGTCGAGAAAGGCGGCACCACCAAGGGGTGGGAGGAATTCCAGGACCTCATCCTGGGCCTGGACAACTACGAAGAGGGTCAGCCGGCGGCCGTCATCGAGCTCGAGCGATCGATCCCGATGAGCCGTCTCGCAGGGGCATACGCCCACTCGACGAGAGATGTCTACAAGATCGAAGTCAGGTGTTCGGGCCCCGAGGGTTTCGGCAGCCCGAAACGTCTGAACGCCGACTACTTCCTGAACTGCTTCCTCGTCGGCGGTGGAGAGATCCACGTATGGAGTCGGGACGCGCGCTACAGGGGCATCGATCCGAACGTTCCGGTCGGAGCGCCGCTGCGGTTCGCGCTCCCCCGGCCCGGGACGGTCAATCGGCCGAGCGAGCCGCGGAAAGAGGCCGGCCCGACCATGATCAGGGCGAACCAGGCCCGGCCGGGCGACTACTTCTTCGTCGAGGGCCGCCTCGTCGGCCACATCGCCGACGTGACCGTCTCTTCGATGACGAACCGGGTCGAGCTCGCCATCCGCGATCTCTCGCTGCGATCGAGAGTGATCAAGTTGCCCGGCTCCCGGCCGATCGAGATCGAACGCTTTTCTAGAGGTCGTTAGGGCGAAGACTCGCTCGGCGATGGAGATGGGCTTTCGTCGGCGGGTGAGCTGGGGCTCGGGCTCTCAGCAGGTGTGGGTTCATCGGACGCCGCCGGCGTGGGGGATTCGGTCGCCGTCGGGTCGGCCGGCGCACCCGGGCTCGGCGATTCGGTCGGGCTCGCACTCGGGTCGCCCTCCTCGACATCCACGTCCTGGTGCGCAACACCCTGGCCCTGAACACCGACGAGAGCGAGCTCGTTGTCGACCACCGACCACATCTGTTGCACAACACCGCGGATCCGCGAGTCGAGCTCGGGGAACGTCATCGTGTCCGACGCGACCAGGCCACGCAGCTGCGTCTCGAGGTCGGCGAGTCGCTGCTGACCGGCGGCCGTGAATCGCACGATCCCATCGGTCGTCACGACGTATTGGTACGCCCCGGCGAAACTCTGACAACCGGAACAACCTTGGTTGAGCGCCATCGCGTAGTTGCGTGGGGAGATGTTCGACGCGTCGTTCCTTTGCACCAGAACGATCTGCACGGCCACCGCAACCGTTCGGCAATCCATGCACGACGACTGCGCGACCGCCGCGTTCTGATTCTCGGCCGTGTCGCCGGTGACGCGGGCGATCCCCGACCCGACACGGCTTGCGCTGCGACCGTCGAGCGAATTGATGACAACGACTTCGTTGTTGATCGTTCCGCCACCGCCGCCCCCCGCGGTTACGCCGCCTGAAACAGAAGTCGATGTGGTCGACGGCGATGAGGACGGCGTCGAGGCCGTGTCGCTTACCGGGAGGGAGCCGACGCTCTGTCCCGCGGTCCCCATGCTCCAACCACCGAACAGCAGGGCAAGCGTGACGAGCAGAAGCACGAAGCGTGGCAGAACTCGTTTCATGGCTGGCATGAGCCGTACATACCCGTTCTCACGGCTCTCGCGATGAGAGTTCTTTAACCCTCCGCCTGGATCTCCGAGATGAAGGTTTCCTAACCGGATTTCGCGTTTGCGCGTCCTCCTCGACGGCAACAAACCTCGCAACGCATCGACGAGAGGAGGTGACGCAGATGCAGACGACAGAAAAACTGGAGCTCGCCAACGAGTCCGTCGAGCTTCTTCCCGATCGGGAGGCGATGTCGCTGATCAACGCGAACCTCGCGGCTCCGGTCAACCTGGCACTCGCAGCGAACGTCGCGTCCGACAACTCGGTCGCTTACGCCAGCGCAGTTCAGAACATCGACATCACCCAGAGCATCTAACTAACCAAACGGAGGCAAGAGATGACTTCGAAGGCAAGGGTTGTTTCTGAAGCTCTAGTCGAAGAGAACGTCGAACTTCTTCCGGATCGTGAAGCCATGTCGCTCGTGAACGCGAACCTCGCGATCCCCGTCAACGCAGCGCTCGCCCTGAACGTTCTGTCGGACGGTTCCGTGGCCTACGCGGACGCCCAGCAGATCGGCGACATCACCCAGGGCATCTGACATCAACATGAGCACTACGGTC
>DASSMG010000314.1:0-17538 GCA_035688995.1 Actinomycetota bacterium | reverse complement strand
ACACGATGGAGTGCCTGTTCGATTGCACCTGGCTCTACGGCTCGACCGGTCTGATCGTGGACCTCCGTCACCCGACGAAGCCCGTCCTGGAGAAAGAACTCTGGATCGATCACACTCCGCTCGCCAACTCGTCGTACCCGTCTCACGATCTCGTCGAGCTCAAGCCGGGGCTCCTGCTGACGTCCTCGAACCCGATGCTGTTCATCGACGCGCGCAAGGACGTGCTGCATCCGAAGATCCTGGCGCAAGGTGATCCGCAGGATCAGAGCTTCATCCACTCGGCCATGTGGCCCCAGCACGGCGACGACGACATCATGATGTCGGCGGGCGAGACCAACGGGACCCCTCGCTGCGAACTGAACAGCGCGTCGTTCGTCACCTGGAACGCGTCCAACTGGCAGACGTCGCACTCGTTCCAGGTCCTCGACCGCTATCAACTGCACAACGGAACGGCAACGGACGGAAGCCCGCCCGTGAACGGCATGGGCTGCTCGACACACTGGTTCGAGCAGAACCCCGCGTTCCACGACGGGGGCATCGTCGGCCTCGGTGCTTACGACCACGGGACGAGGTTCATCCACGTCGACTCGGAGGGGAAGATCAAGGAAGCCGGGTACTTCCTGCCGCTCGGCTCGGAGACCTCCGCGGTCCACTGGATCAACGACCGCATCATCTATTCGATCGACTACACGCGGGGGATCGACATCTTGAAGTACACGGGATCGCTTCACTAACCCGCACCGACCACAAGCAGACCGGACCCGGGAAGGCCTTCCCGGGTCCGGTCGCGTCGTGCGGGAAACTTGGGTCATGGACGAGCCGCGCGACGAACTCGCGATCCCGGAGGATCGGCCCGGAAGGTCGTTGACCGGGCGACTGATCCGAGGCCTGGTGGTCGCGATCTCGATCGGGATCCTGGCCCACGTGCTTCTGCTCGAGGGACCCGGCATCGCGCGCGCGGGTCGTGCTCTTCGCCACATACATCCCGTTTACATCGCGGGCGCCGTTGCCCTGGAGGTCGCTTCTAACGCATCCCTGGTGCAGCTCTACCGGACCACGCTGCAGGCGGCAGGTTCGGACATCTCCTACGCGCGGGCACTGCCGGTGTCGATGGGTGGCTTCATGGTGAGCCGCGTCTTCCCCGGAGGCGCAGCGACGGCAGCCGTGGTCATGACGCGCGCGTTCGGTGCGCAGGGGGTCGCCTCGACCGTCGCAGCGGGTTCCGTGGTGGTGGCCGGAACCTTAGGGATGTTGGTCCTCGGAGGGCTCGTATCCCTGGGTGCTCTCGGGTCGCTGGCACGTGGAGACCTGCCGACCGCCTACGTCATCGCGGTGCCGATCATCGTCGCGCTGCTGATCGGAGCGTGCGTTCTCGGGGTCCGGTTCCTGCGCGAACCGCATTCGGTCTCGAAGCTCGTGCTGAGGATAGATGGGGCTCTTCGACGGATCCGGATCCGGCTGCCGGGCTCGATAGCCGCGTTCACACATGACTTCGCGACGCAGTTGCCGCCTTTGGACAGACTGAAGAGACCCGCCCTGTGGTCCGCGGTCAACTGGGGTTCTGACATCGCGGCTCTGTGGCTCCTCTTCTACGCCCTCGGGTACCACATCCATCTCGGCGTCGTGGTCGTCGGGTACGGCCTTGCGAACCTTCTGACGGCCCTCCCCATCACCCCGGGCGGCCTCGGTCTCGTCGAAGCGGGGCTGGCCGGCACCTACACCGCCTTCGGAGCCCCTCCGGAGATCTCGGTGATCGCGGTACTTGGCTACCGCTTGGTTTCATACTGGCTACCTGTGATGGCAGGCATACCTCCGTACGTGCGACTGATGAGCAAACGGAGGGCCCTGGAAGCGACGGCAACGGGAGGGGGGCGGTGACTCTGCTCGAACCCAGTGCGGGTCCGCTCGACGCGCCGGCCGACGCCGGACCGGCGGTCCTCCTCGGCGGGTGGGAACACACGCCCGGGTGCGAATCGATCGACGAGATGGTCATGGAACATCTCGGGACCCGTTCGCCGCGCGTGTCCATCGTCCCGGTTGCGTCCACGCCGCGCATGCTGCCGGTCGCGATCGAGCGTGCGCACGGGTACTGGAAACGACTCGGCGGCACCGTCGCGGTCGCGTTGCCGCGGGACACCGACCCGAGTCCCGCGATCGAAGCACTCGACGGCGCCGACATCGTGGTTCTCACCGGCGGCCTGGCCGACCGGATCATCCCCGTCCTGCTCCAGACGGGGATCTGGGATCGCATCGTCGAGCGGTGGCGACGGGGAAGTGCCCTGGTCGGCTCGTCGCGCGGTCTGATCGATCTGTTCGAGTGGCGGTGGGCTCTGCGACTGCCGCGCCCGCTCCGCCTCACCAGGGGGCTGGGGTTATTCGGTGGCTACGTTGCCGTCCCTCACTTCGACAAGTACGCGTTGAAGCGTTGGGGGCCGCGCCTGGGGCCGGAGCTCCACGACCGGGATCTCGGCTTGCTCGGCCTCGACGAACGAACCGCGCTGGTCGGAGACGGCACCGGCTTCACCGTCGTCGGGTCCGGCATGGTCACCGTCGTGGACGACCGCACCGTCGTGCGGTACACGCCGGGGGACCGGCTCGATCGAGCCCGATTCGCCACGCGCCACCACTGACGCGAAATATCTGGACGACCTTTTGGTTTCAGCCTGTGAGAACCCAATCACTGAAGGGCTGAAGCCATGTCGGTACAGGAACGCATCGCCAGGGTAAGGAGCCGCCTCGTTGGAAAGGTGGCTCGCGTGGATCTCCGCGTCAGATCCATCGACGAATCGCTCGCTTTCTATCGCGACGTCGTCGGTCTCGAGGTCGCCGAGCGCTCGATCGAGAGCGCCGCCTTGCGATCGCCGGGTGGTGCGGAGCTCCTGAGGTTGAACTCGGCAGGGGTTACCGAGCGCGCCGAAAAGAGAGCGACGGGGCTGTTCCATGTCGCCATCCGTTTTCCGACCCGATCCGCGCTGGGCGATGTGCTCGCGCGTCTCGTAGCCGCCGGCATCGAGATCGGTGCGGGGGATCACGGTGTGAGCGAAGCGCTCTACATCGACGACCCCGACGGAAACGGGGTCGAGCTCTATTGGGACAGGCCCGAGGATCAGTGGCCGGCACCGTCCGAGGACATGCTCGTTCCGATGGTCACTCTGCCCGTCGATCTCCAGGGCGTCCTCGATGAGGGACGGGGCAACGACGCGGTCGGTCGACTCGCGGAGGCCGGAACCGACGTCGGTCACGTACACCTTCAGGTCTCAGACGTCGAGTCGACCGTGCGGTTCTACGCCGACGAGGTCGGGCTCGATCTCGTGGCCCGCATGGGCGGGCAGGCGGCCTTCTTCTCGTCGAACGGCTATCACCATCACATCGGGGCGAACGCCTGGAACTCGCGAGGCTCCGGCCCCGCCACCCCGTCGCACGCAGGCCTATCTCGCGTGGTTTTCGGCGTCGACGACGTCGAGCAACTCGAGCGCCTGCGCCTTCGGCTCGAGGAGCACGGCCACCGGGTATCGGGGGCCGAGAACGAATCGGTCATGGTTTCCGACCCGGATGGGAACGAGTTGGTGTTCTCGACCGTTTAGCGTCACGGGATGGATCTGCGGCGGGGGACCGGGGCGGTAGCGCTCGCGCTACTCGTTGCGTGCTCCACCGGAGGCGCCGCGACGCGCCCCGGGGCATCGAGCCCGTCGACCTCTCTCGCGCCCCTGCCCGGTAACGAACGGGAGACCCGCTGGTTCAAGCAGGCCTGCAAACTTCCCGCCACGTGGCTGGAACGCGTTCGCCGGGGTGACTATCCGGGGCGGTCCCCCGACGTCTACCTGTTGTCGAGACCGCCGAACGTCATGGGCGGGCTCGAGACGATGACGACTCATTCGGGGCCGTGGCCTTACCTGCAGCAGGTGCCGCTCGTGTTCTACGGGCCCGGCTACATCCCGTCGCAAGGGACGATCAGGCCCGACCGCGAGGTCACCTTGGCCGACGTCGCGCCGACCGTCGCGGAGCTGCTCGACTTCGGCTGGCCGACGGATCGCCCCGGCCAACCGATCGAGGAAGCATTGCTGCCGGCCGAGCAGCGCGGTGCGCCGCCGAAGCTGATCGTCACGGTGATCTGGGATGGAGGCGGGTGGAACGTCCTTCATCGATGGCCCGACGAATGGCCTCACCTGAAGTCCCTGATGGAACGCGGCACGCTGGTGGGCAATGCGATCGTCGGCTCGTCGCCTTCGGTCACTCCCGCGATCCACGCAACGATCGGAACCGGAGCCTTCCCACGGCAACACGGCATCGTCGATATCTGGCAGCGGGCCGGCGATCGCGTCGCCCAGAGCTACGAGAAGAACAATCCCAAGAATCTCGAGCTACCTACCCTTGCCGATCTCTACGACCGTTCGGTGGGCAACCGTTCGAAGGTTGGTGTGGTGGCGGAGACGCCGTGGCACCTCGGGATGATGGGTCACGGCGCGCATATCAAGGGCGGGGACCGCGACATCGCGGTTCTCGAAGAGAAAGACGGCACGCCGATCACGCGTCCGAGCGACTACACGATGCCGAGTTACATCCCCGGCTTGCCCGGCTACGACCGGGTCGTACGTCACGTCGATCTCGAGGATGGGCGTCTCGACGACATCTGGATGGGCCACCGGCTGCTCGACGATCCGTCGCTGGCCATCAGGACTCCGGTGCAGACGATCTTTCAGACGAAACAATCCGAAACGATCCTGCGCCGGGAGGGATTCGGCCGGGACAACGTGCCCGACCTCTTCTACACGAACTACAAGCCGGTCGACCTGGTCGGTCACATCTACAACATGCTCTACCCCGAGATGAAACCGACCCTTCGGGAGACCGATCGGATGCTCGGTCACCTGATCCGCTTCCTGAACGGCCAGGTCGGCAAGAAGAAGTGGGTGATGGTCATGAGCGCTGACCACGGGCAGGGCCCCGCCCCCGGACCGCGCGACGCGTGGGGCGTGAACATCCAGAGCGTGATGGACTATCTCTCCAAGAAGATCGGTATCAAGCGTTCCGACCTCTTCCAGCAACAGCGCCCAACCGGTCTGTGGCTCGATATCCCCACCCTCGGCAGGAAGCGGGCGACCGCCGCCGCCAGTCGCATCTCCGACCTCATGGTCGATTACACGATCGACGACGACGCGTCGGGATCGTTGCCTTCGGGTTACGAGAATCGCGGGGACGAGAGGTTGTTCGAGGCTGCCTTCCCACGAACCGCCCTGGACGACCTCATCACCTGCGCGCAAACGAGGGCGTCAGGTTAGTAACCGCGTCGCCGTTGCTTTGAACGAGGCGACCGCGTTCATCCCTTCGGCGAGGTGCAGTCGATCTGCCGATGCTTCCGTAACCTCCGCCGTGATCGGACCGATCCGAACGCGTACCCGGTTGCCGAGTCGAACGACCGAAGTGATGTCCGCCTCGATGTGGTTGAGCGTTGAATCGGTCGGCCGGTCGTTGGCCACCGCGACGTCCCACGGATAAACCGCAACGGTCGTCGGTCCCACCGCGATGTCGGTCGAATACACGACATGTCCGCGGTCGAGACGCACCTCGGTCAGCCCTCCGACCACCTCCGCCGTCCCGCGCAGGACGTTTGCTCCCGACAGAGATGCAACGACCGGAGACGTGGGCCGTGCCACGAGATCGTCGGCGGTACCGATCTGCACGAGCTTTCCATCGGCGATCACGGCGACGCGATCTCCCAGGGTCGCGGCCTCCTCGAAGTCGTGGGTCACGAGGACGGCCGGCCGTTTCCTCTCCGCGAGGGCGTGCGCGATCACGGCCGTCACTTCTCGGCGCGTCGCCACGTCCAGCGACGCGGTCGGTTCGTCCAGCAACAGAACGCCGGGCTCTCGCGCCAGTGCCCGCGCCAGAGCGACCCGTTGCGCCTCCCCGCCCGAGAGCGCCACGGGGTCGGCGTCTGCGAGGGTCCCGATCCCGAGACGATCGAGCAGGGGGTCGACCCCGCTCCGGGCGCCGAACGCGACGTTGTCGCGAACGGACATATGAGGGAACAAAGTCGGGTCCTGGAAGACGTAGCCGACCGTCCTGTCCTCCGGGGCCACGAAGATGCCGCGCTGCGGATCGAGCCACACGTTTCCGTCGTAGACCACGCGGCCGACCGCGCCTCGGTCGAGGCCGGCGATCGCCCTCAGGAGCGTGGTCTTGCCCGCGCCCGATGGGCCTACGACCGCGACGGTCTCGTCGCGCACCTCGAGGGTGACGTCGACGTCTAGGTCGCGGAGCGGACGAGCGATCTGGAGTTCGAGGACCATGTTGTCGATAGCCGGACGCCGATGAGCGCCACGATGCTGATCGCGATCAGAACGACGCCTATGGCGATCGCAACGTCGAGGTTCCGGTCCAGCTGGGCATAGATCGCCAGCGGGAGGGTCTGCGTGCGGCCCGGGAAGCTCCCCGCGAACATGATCGTCGCTCCGAATTCGCCGAGGCCGCGGGCGAATGCGAGGGCCGAACCTGCCGCGAGCCCCGGTCGCGCCAGGGGCAATGCGATCCTTCGGAACGTGCGCCACGGCGACGCTCCGAGCGTCCGCGCCGCGTCCGCGAAACGAGCATCGACGCTCTCGAAAGCAGCCACTGCCTGGCGCACGTAGAACGGGAACGCGACGAAGGCAACCGCCAGCACCACGGCGGTTTGCGTGAACGAGATGTCGACGTTCAGCACCGTCAGGACGTGGCCGAGGAGGCCGAGGCGCCCGAAGGTGGCGAGTAGAGCGATACCGGCGACCGCAGGTGGGAGCACCAGCGGCAGCTCCATGACGGCGACGGCCACCGCGCGCCCGGGAAACTTCCTAGTCGCTACGACGTAGGCGGCCGGGGTTCCCACGAGGAGGATCAAAGCGTGGGCGATGACACTCGTCTTGAGCGAAACGAGAGCCGCGTTGCGTGCCGCGGGGTCGCCGAGAGAACGGATCAAAGCTCCCGGCGAGGTCTTGACGACGAGCGCGACGAGAGGCAGCGCGACGAAGACGAGCGCGACGCAGGTGAGGGCTCCGAATACCAGCGCGGTTCCCCTTCTCACGGCACACCGAATCCGACGTCTTGCAGAGCGGCGCGGCCGCGTGCACCGGTTACCAGATCGACGAATTGTGTCGCACCGTCGCGATCGTCTGTCCCGGTCACGACTCCGATCTCGTAAACGATGCGTGGTCGGGCTCGCTGGGGGAGCGTGATGACGGTGACGTCGTCGCTCGCCGCGGCGGCGTCGGTGCGGTAGGCGAAACCCGCGTCGGCCTCTCCCAGCGCGACCTTCGCTACGACGCCTTTCACGTCGTCTTCTTCGCTCACGACGTTGTCCAGGATGTCCTTCGCTCGGAGCTCCTCCAACGCGCTCCGTGCGTAGTCGCCGGCCGGAACCCCCGGGGCGCCCATGACGACCCGAACCCCGGGACGCGCCAGGTCTTTCAGGGACGAGATGCCGGCCGGGTTGCTTCGGGGGACGAGAACGACCAGCTCGTTCGTGGCGAAGGCGACGGGGTCGTCGAGAAGGCCCTCATCGTGGAGCTCGTCGGGGTAGGTGGTGGTCGCGGCGGCGTAGACATCGGGTGTGGCGCCGTGCTCGATCTGGGCCGCGAGGTCGTCGGAACCGGCGAACTCGAAATGTGTCGAAGGGGCCAGATCCTCGAAGACGTCGGTCAAAGAGGAGGCCGCGAAGACCTCGAGACGGGGAGTCCCGGTGGAACAAGCGCAGAGACAGATCAACATCAGGCAGCCGAGCCGGGTCACTTCTCGACCATCACCGAGGTCGCTTTCACGAGCGCGCTGGCGGTCATGCCCGGTTCGAGCCCGAGCTGCTCGACCGCTTCTCGGGTGATCACGGCGACGACGCGGGCGGGCTCGGTCGTTTCCATCTCGACCTGGGCGAGGAGGCCCTCCACCTGCACGCTCACCACGCGCCCGCGGAACCGATTGCGCGTGCTGAGCGTGGCGCCTCCCGGAGTGCCCTGCAGCCTCTCGATCTCCGAGGCCGGGACCAGGCGTCGATTCGCCGTGTCCCGCTCGGTGTGGATGCGACCGGCGCGATCCCACCGGCGCAAGGTGTCGAGGCTGATCCCGAGGGCGGCCGCGGCGGCGCGAGCGGAAAGCATCTCTTGCTTAGGCATTGCCTAGGCAGGATAGCGGAGTTGCGTGCGGGTGCCGGAGGGTGTTTGACACTCCTATAGCACTCTGATTAGAGTGCGCCCTCATGACGAACCAAGCGATCCGTCCACAGCCGTCCGGGGACGGGCCCGAACCCGCTCGCACCGCCGAGGACCTCGTCATCGAGGAGGTCCGCAAGGCAGTGCGAGGCATCGAGTTCGGGTCGGTCCTGATCAAGATCCACCAGGGAGAGGTGGTCGGGATCGAGACGTCCACCAAACGACGGCTCGCGGATCTCTAGTTCGTCTTCGCTCGGTCGACCGGAACTGCCGGAGGCCCGCAGACCCCAGAACGATCGACCGAAGGAGCGACCCATGCGTTTCATGAGGCTCGCTGCTGCCGGCATCGCCGTTGGCCTGCTCGCCGCCGGGTGCGGCGGCAGCTCCGGTGATACCGCGCAAGCAGCATCGTGCGACCCGAATGCCAACCCGTTGACCGTGACGTTCGCCGCGTACAGCACTCCGCGCGAGGTCTACGGGAAGATCATCCCCGCCTTCCAGGCGCAGTGGAAGGAAGACCACGACGACCAGCAAGTGATCTTCCAGGAGTCCTACGGCGGCAGCACCACGCAGTCCCAGAACGTCGTCAACGGATTCCCCGCCGACATCGTTGCGCTCTCGCTGGCGCCGGACGTCGATGCGATCAAAGACGCAGGGCTGATCACCCACGATTGGACCGACGCTCCCGACGAGGGGATGGTGTCGAGCTCCGTCGTCGCGTTCGATGTCCGTCCCGGCAACCCGGAAGGCATCGCCGACTTCAACGACCTGGCGGCGCCGGGGGTCGAGGTACTGACCCCGGACCCCGCACAGAGCGGCGGAGCACGCTGGAACATCGTCGCCGCTTACGGAGCCGCACTGCGCGGTTACGCGGGTAACGACAAAGACGACGAGGCCGGGGCACAGGAGCTGCTCAAGAACATCTTCTCGAACGTGACGGTCATGGATAAGAGCGCGCGCGACTCGATCAAGAACTTCGAGTCGGGTAACGGGGACGTCGCGATCACCTACGAGAACGAGATCCGCACTGCTCAAGACGCAGGTCTCGAGGACGAGATGGTTATCCCACCATCGACGGTGCTGATCGAGAATCCCGTCGCAGTCGTCGACAAGAACGCCGAACAGCATTGCGTCGAGGAAGTCGCGAACGCATTCGTCGACTATCTGCACACGCCCGAGGTGAAGGATCTGTACACCAGCGTCGGCTTCCTGCGCTCGACCGACGCGACCGAAGCCCAGAAGGGTGGAGACGGGTTCCCCGCGATCAAGGACCTCTGGACGGTCGACGACCTCGGGGGCTGGGACCAGATCGACACCGATGTGTTCGGTGACGACGGTGCCTTCACCAAGGCGTTCGAAGAAGCTCAGGGATAGCCGATGAGCCTTGAGGCGACGCCACGGGGCGGCCTCGCTATCCCGACGAACCCGCGTACCCGATCCGCGCTGCCCCCGGCGCGGATCGGGCTGCGCGTCGCAGCGATCCTCTATCTCGCCGCCCTCATAGCCGTTCCGCTCGTTGCCGTCGTTACGACGGGATTCCGAGACGGATTCGGATCCCTGTCGTCGGCCTTCGCCACGCTGGGCGCGCGTCAGGCGATCCAACTCACGATCGTCACGTCCCTTGCGGCGGCGGTGATCAACGCGTTCTTCGGGACGTTGCTCGCCTACGTGCTCGTTCGGTTCCGGTTCCCGGGCCGCGGGTTCGTGAGTTCGATCGTCGATCTCCCGTTCGCACTACCGACGCTGGTGACGGGAGTGATGTTGGTCGCCCTTTACGGGCCCGCGTCACCCATCGGCGCGTGGCTGGCAGCACACGGCGTCCACGTCATCTTTGCTCCTCTCGGGATCCTGTTGGCGTTGCTGTTCGTGACCTTGCCGTTCGTCGTGCGGACGGTCCTGCCCGTTCTCCTCGAGCTCGATACCGCGGAGGAGGAGGCAGCGCGCGTGCTCGGAGCCGGCTCGTGGACGACGTTCCGCAAGGTCGTGCTTCCGGCATTGCGACCCGCGATCGTCGGAGGTTCCTTGCTCGTGTTCGCGAGGGCCCTCGGCGAGTTCGGTGCTCTCGTGGTCGTCTCCGGAAACATCACCGGTAAGACGCTCACGGCTCCCGTCTTCATCTTTCAGCTCACCAGCCAGTTCCGTCAGCCGGAAGCTGCAGCCGTCTCGACGGTGTTGTTCGCGATGGCCTTCACGCTGGTTCTGGTCACGGATCGCATCCTGCACCGGAGGGCGCCGCTGTGGTGACTTCAACGGCAGCGATGCGGAGTGAAGTCAGACGATCCCGGCTAGCGCGCTCCGGCTTGATCGCTCTTGCGCTCGGATACGTCGCCCTACTGCTGGTTGCCCCGGTAGTGGGCATCGTGTGGTCCGTGATCCGCGGAGGCATCGCCGAGATCGGAACCACCTTCGCGCGAAGCGACGTGATCCACGCGTTCTACTTGACGGCGATCGTCGCGGTGCAAGCGGTTGTGATCACTACCGTGTTCGGCGTCATCGTGGCGTGGGTTCTGGCTCGTGACCGGTTCGCCGGCCGATCGATCATGAACGCGGTTGTCGAATTGCCCCTCGCAGTGTCGCCGGTGATCGTGGGGCTCATGGCGGTGTTGTTGTTCGGGCGCGGCGGATGGTTCGAACCGTTCCTCGCGGCTCGCGGCATCCAGGTGATCTTCGCCGTCCCCTCGATGGTGCTCGTAACGACTTTCATCTGCATCCCATTCGTGATCCGCGAGGTGGCTCCGGTACTGCGTGAGATCGGAACGAATGAGGAGGACGCCGCCCGCACGCTCGGCGCGTCGGGGTTCCAGACGTTCGTTCGCGTCACCCTGCCGAACATCCGGTGGGGGTTGCTGTACGGGATCGCCCTCGCTACGGCACGGGCGCTGGGCGAGATCGGCGCGGTGCTGATCGTGTCCGGCGCGATCCAGGGCCAGACCGAGACCGCGACCCTCTACGTGTTGCGGGCCCTCGAAGAGCGTCAGGAGCCATCGGGGTTCGTCGTCGCCCTTGCGCTCGCGGCCGTGTCGGTTGCGATCCTGGGCGCGATCGAGATCTTCAAACGGAATCGAGAACGCAAGGAGAAGACGGGATGAGTAACGGGGCCATCGAAGTAAGGGACCTGACGAAACAGTTCGGTGATTTCACCGCGGTGAAAGACGTGAGCTTCGTCGCTCCCGAGGGAGCGATCACCGCGATCCTCGGCCCGAGTGGTTCAGGGAAATCGACGGTGCTGAGGATGATCGCAGGGCTCGAACGACCGAGCGCCGGTCGCATATGGATCGCCGGCGAAGAATCGACCTATTCGAGCACCCAGGAACGTCGGGTCGGGATGGTGTTCCAGCACTACGCGCTGTTCCGTCACATGACCGTGGCGCAGAACGTGGCCTTCGGATTGGCCGTTCGGAAGGAGTCCAAGGCGAAGCAACGGGCCCGCGTCGACGACCTGCTTCACCTGGTCCAGTTGACGCCGTTCGCGACCCGTTATCCGGATCAGCTCTCCGGCGGTCAGCGGCAGAGGGTCGCGCTGGCGCGCGCGCTCGCTCCCGCCCCCAAGGTCCTTTTGCTCGACGAACCGTTCGGCGCGCTCGACGCCCGGGTGAGGCACGACCTACGCCGATGGCTCGACGAGATCCATCGCGAGCTTGGCATCACGAGTCTGTTGGTGACGCACGACCAGGAAGAAGCACTCGAGCTCGCTCATCAGGTGATCGTCATGCACGAGGGACGCGTCGAGCAGGCAGGTTCCACGCAGGCGATCTACAACGAGCCGGCGACGCCGTTCGTCGCGAGTTTCGTGGGCGCGGCGAACGTGATCAGAGGTCTGGTGATCCAGGGTCGCGTCCAATTCGGCGAGCAACAACTGGAGGGCGCCATGCATCTCAGCGAGGGAGCGGCGGCGCACGCATACATCCGTCCCCACGACGTGTTGATCTCGTCGACGAACGGCGCGGGTGGGGTCGCGGGAACCGTCGAACGGATCAACGATCTCGGATGGATATCGAAGGTGCATCTCACCCTGCCCGACGGACAGGAAGTGACGGCGCACGTTCCGAACGACCGCTTGGTGGAGGTCGATGTGGGGGGCAGCGTGTGGGTCGATCTGCGCAACGCGAAGGTGTTCGCGCCGGAGGGACCTCAGAACGCGTTGTCGGACGAGCTCGCTATCGCTTGACGACGACTGCTTGCGTCGTGGGCTTGCACGCCTTGCCCGACGTAGCAGTGAAGTGCAGGTAACCGTTCGTCTGACCGGTGGCACCTTTCGGGTACATGCTCGCCACGTAGTAGACGGAGTACTTGCCCTTGGGCTTGCGCACGAGGTCCACGGAGATCTGGAGGGCAGTGGTAGTGGCGCCGCCCTTGTCGACACGATTGCCGCACGCGTCGTACACCTCGATCCTCGAATAGGCACCGTCGAGGGGCTCGTCGAAAGTGAGCGTCACCGAATCCGGGGCGGTCTTGAGCTTGGCCCCGTCGGCCGGGTCGGCCTGCAGAAGCATCGGCGACTCGGGTCCCGCCCAGGCGGGAAGAGCGCTCAGAACCAGAGCGAGGACGACCAGCAGAAGACCGAGTTTCTTCACGCTGTCGGGGTTCGCCGCGGGCGCCGTCGTTCCTGCGCCCGCGGCGGCCCCTAGGTCCTAAGCGGCCCGGTCGGCAGCCCTCGGCTCGAGGGCGATACCGACGACCTCCGACACGTCTTCGACCAAGTGGAACGTCATCTCGTCGCGCACCCTGTCGGGCAGATCGTCGAGATCGGCACCGTTCCGCTGCGGCAGGATCACCTCGGTGAGCCCCGCTCGGTGGGCGGCCAGCACCTTCTGCTTGACCCCGCCGATCGGCAGTGCCCGACCCTGCAGCGTCACCTCGCCGGTCATCCCGACGGTGCTGCGGACGCTTCGTCCCGTCAGCAGGCTGACGAATGCGGTCACCATCGTCACGCCCGCGGACGGCCCGTCCTTGGGAACGGCCCCCGCCGGGACGTGTACGTGGAACCGGCCGCCGAGGTCGGCGTCGATGCCGAGGTCGGCTGCGTGGAACCGCACGTAGGAGAGTGCGATCTCGGCCGATTCCTTCATGACGTCACCGAGTTGTCCGGTGAGCGTGAGCCCGGGCTGGCCTTCCATCGTCGAAGCCTCGATGAACAGCACGTCTCCTCCGGTGCCGGTCACCGCGAGACCGGTCGCAACTCCGGGGGTCGAGGTTCGCTCGGCAGCTTCGAAGAAGAACTTCTGCTTGCCGAGATAGGTGCGCACGTCGTCCTCATCCACGACGACAGGGGCCGTCGCGTCTCCCGCGGACAGGGCGGTTGCAACCTTGCGCAGCACCTTCCCCAACTCGCGTTCGAGGTTGCGCCCCCCGGCCTCGCGCGTGTAATCGGCGATCACGCGCCGGATCGCGGCATCCGTGATCGTTGCCTCCTCGGGATCCAATGCGTTGCGTTCGAACTGGCGGCGCAGGAGGTGGTCCCGGGCGATCGCGAGCTTCTCGTCGTCGATGTATCCGTCGAGCCGGATGACCTCCATCCGGTCGAGGAGGGGGCCGGGGATCGTCTCGACGACGTTCGCGGTCGCGATGAAGAGAACCTCGGACAGGTCGAGGTCGACGTCTAGGTAGTGGTCGCGGAACCGGTGATTCTGCGCCGGGTCGAGCACTTCGAGCAGTGCCGACGAGGGATCACCGCGCCAGTCGCTGCCGACCTTGTCGACCTCATCCAGCATGAAGACGGGATTCTTCGTTCCGGCTTCCTTGAGGGCCCGAGCGATGCGTCCGGGCATCGCCCCCACGTAGGTACGCCGGTGACCGCGGATCTCCGCTTCGTCGCGGATGCCACCGAGCGCGATCCGCACGAATCGGCGACCGAGAGAGCGCGCGACCGATTCCCCGAGCGACGTCTTGCCCACGCCGGGAGGACCGACCAACGTCAGGATCGCTCCGGAACCCCGTCCCGGCTCCGCGCTCTCAGGCAACCCGCGCTCGGCGCGCAGTTTGCGAACGGCGAGGAACTCGACGATGCGTTCCTTCACGTCGTTGAGTCCCGTGTGGTCTTCGTCGAGGATCGTCCGTGCTCCGGCGATGTCGAGGTTGTCCTCGGAACGCTCGTCCCACGGCATCTCCAGCATGTGGTCGAGGTAGTTCCGTATCCATCCGAACTCCGGGTTGCTCTCGCCGGTCCGCTCCAGCCGGCCGAGCTCGCGCTCGACCTCTTTGCGGACGTCGTCGGGCATGCTCTTGTCCGCGATCTTCTGCCGGTACTCGCCGACGACGTCGGCGTCGTCCTCGCCGAGCTCCTTCTTGATCGCCTCGAGCTGTTGTCGCAGCAGGAACTCCCGCTGGGTCTTCTCCATGCCTTCGGCGACTTCGTTGCGGATCTTGTCTTTCAGTGCGATCTCGGCCAGCGTCTCGCGGGCCCACCCGAGAACCTTCTCGAGACGCGACTCGACGTCGAGGGTCTCGAGCAGCTCGATCTTCCGTTCGAAACTCAGGTCGGGCGAGTAACCGGCCGTGTCGGCCATGACGCCGGGGTCCGAGATCCCGCGCAGCATCTCGCGCACCTCCGGCACCCCTCGGGCCTCGACGATCGCCTCGACCGTCGTTCGGTACTCGAGGGCCAGCTCGTGGGCCCGTTCCGAGGAGATCGCGGGGTCGTCGTGTACGTCCGCCTGCACCCACACCGCGTCGCCGGCCCCCGCGACGCCGGAACCGATCGTTCCGCGTGCGGTGCCGCGCACCACGGCGGCGTTCACTCCATTCGGTAGCTGCACCAGGTCCTCGATCTTGGCGATGGTGCCGACGCGCGCGTAGCGAGCGTCGATCCTCGGGACGAGAAGCACGAGGCCGTCGGCTCCGGCCGCCTCGACGGCGGTTCGAACCTCGTCTGACTCGAGGCCCAGCGTCACGACCATGCCGGGAAGCACGACGCCGCGGGTCAGCGGGACCAGGGGCAGGGTTGTCGTCGTTGTGTCGTCCACTTCGTTCTCCATTCGTGGGATCCGGGCCCGTCGGCCCTTCGTTGCATGGTCAACGAAATGGCGCTTGCACCGATTCCCGGCGGGTCAGCGACCCGGCTCGAAGGGCCCCACTTCGATCGTCGACGGCTGCCCCGGTCCGTTGCACGGCGGCGCTTCGGCGGCATCCAGCCCGTACACGTCCAGGGTTCCGGCGTCCTCGTCCAGCCTTCCGTTGCCGTGGAGCACCATCCGCCACAGTGGCGTCGGGCGGCCCTGGGGGCACCAGTTCGACCAGCGGATCCGAACGGAAGCGGTGCCCTTTCCGGGGGCCAGGGTCACGACGGGCCATCCCCGAGGTTCCGACGAACCGTCGACGACCCACCCGGGCGGCGATGAGCTGAACTCGACGCCGGAATCGATCGGTTGCTGGTTCTCATCGAATAGAGCGATCGTCGGTGTGCCTTCGAGAGTGCAAGGCCGGTCCGAGAGATTCGTCACCCCGATCGCCCCTTCGCGGGAGCCCGCCGCGCCTTCGAGGAGTCCGACGGCACGGAGTTGAGAGGCCGTGCATGCGGCTGGACTTGGTGATGTCGGAGACGTCGGTGCCGGACTCGAGTGCGTGGCCGACGGCGTCGGAGTGGGTGACGCCGATGGGGTCGTTGCGGGCCCGATGCCGGCAGGTCCCGCAGTGGTCAACGCTCGCACGCCCGTGAACGCACCTCCCGCGATCACGGCCACCGTCGCCGTCAGCACGACTGCATTCCGAGCGATGCGGCGTCGCACTCGCCGAGTGAGTCG
Source organism: Actinomycetota bacterium (assembly GCA_035688995.1). Taxonomy (GTDB): domain Bacteria; phylum Actinomycetota; class CADDZG01; order CADDZG01; family WHSQ01; genus DASSMG01. The sequence goes on along the minus strand of DASSMG010000314.1, from coordinate 1,625 downwards.
GCGGGGGACCTCGTCGTACGAAGGCACTTCGTTCGCCTTGGCCCGTAGAAGAGCCCGCAGTTCCTCGTTCATGTCGTTCACAGCTCGTCACCACCGATCTCGTATCTCAGCTTGTCAAGCCCGCGCGAGACGAGGGACTTCACGGTTCCCGGTGCGCATTCCAGGATCGAGGCCACCTCCGCTTCGGGCAGGTCTTCGTAGAACCGCAACACGATCGCCGCACGCTGTCGGTGTGACAGTCGCCGTAACGCGTGCCATAGCTCATCGCGGATCTCGATCGATCGATCGGGTGTGGAGGAGTGACTCATCGCCGCCTCGCCTTTGGCCTTCTCGAGATACCCGCGCTCGACCGCCTTGCGCCGGAAGTGAGAGCGACTGAGGTTCACGACGGTCGTTCTCAGGTAGGTGTCGAAGGCTTCCGGGTCGCGGAGATGAACGAGTCGCCCGGCGAGTCTGACGAAGGCGTCCTGAACCAGGTCCTCGGCCAGGGCGCGATCTCCGGTCAGCAGGTACGCGAGGCGAACCGCGGTCGCGGCGTGCTGCAGGTAGAGGTCGCCGATGCCGGGCCTGCTCATCGCGGGTACTCGATCGGCTTTCGCACTCAGCATCCTTCCATCACGGGACTAGGACGCTTAGGTCCCGTGCTCGGTTCCATGATCGGCGGTTTCCACAGCCGGACGGGTGAAGGACGAAGGTCCCGCACCCTCGATGGCGAATCCTTGAGGGCAAGCAGGCGGATCGATGGAAGAAACGGCTCGGGGGGAAACCATGAGGAAGTTCATCTACATCGTCCTGGCGACGGGTCTGGTGGCGTCGATCGTCGGATCACCGGGTGTTGCGACGGCTGCCAAGGAAACGAAGATCGTGACCGACCCGTCGGGCGATTCGAACGGGATCAACGACCAGGGGACCGGCGACGGGAGCTTCGGCGACTTCACTCAGGCCGGCGTCGGAAACGTCAGCGATCTCTCCGAGGTCCGGATCTCGAACGACGCCAAGAACCTCTACATAACGTTCCAGGCGCAGGGCGTGCCTCCGGCATCGGAGGGCCTCGGCTACCGCCTCCGCTTCAACCCGACGGCAACCCCGGGCACGCAGTGCCTGCTGTTCGAGGCGTTCTGGCCGGGCGGGGGCAACAACCTCGAGGAAGCGCACGCACATATCTGGGATCAGTGCAACGGCGCCGACCCGATCGAAGTGAAGATCGTCGGCCCGATGCTCACGGTTCCACGGAAAGCAAGCAAGTTGCTCGGAAAAGGAGCCGTGCTGAAGGCGCCCCAGGCGCAATCGTTCGTGTGGTCGGGGACCTATCCGACCGGCGTCGCGGGCCCCTACCTCGACACCACGAAAGTGGGCAAGGACTACAAACTCGTCGACTAGCATCGCATGATGGACGAGCCGAAAGACCCCAAAGACTGCACGGACGGATCGGACGAGACCAAGGTTCCCGCGCGCCATTCCACCTCCGACGACGAGGCGACGAAGGAAGAGAAGGACGCCGCCGCCGACCACGCGAGCGAGCAGTCGATGGACGGGAGCGACCCAGCGGCCTGGTAGTCAATCTCGCCGCAGGCGGCGGGATCCTCGACTAGAGGGCGTAGCGGAGTAGGCCACCCACGCCTTCA
>DASSMG010000313.1:0-2091 GCA_035688995.1 Actinomycetota bacterium | reverse complement strand
GAGAGCGAGACCGATGATCAAACCCGACCAACCCTTCGGGGCGCGCGGGTCCACGGCCACGGCCATGATGGCGCTCATCAGCACGAAGGCGATGAATGCTTCGGCCAGTAGCGCTTGCGGCCATTCCACCTTGGCTCCGATCACGGTGGCACCGAAGAGAACGTCTTTCCCTTGAGCTCCGGCGATCCCGCTCTTGAACATCGCGGCCACGATGAATGCGCCGGCGATGCCGCCGAGGATCTGCGCGACCCAGTACAGCGGTACCAAGCCCCACTTGAAACGGTTACTCAGAGCGAGTGCGAACGTGACGGCCGGGTTGAAGTGGCCGCCGGAGACTCCCCCGAACGCGTACACGAGGACCGCAAGGATCACCGCGAACGCGATCGCAACCGGCAACAGGTCCGCGGGACTGTTTCCGAGGAGCACCTTGAACGTCGGTTCGTTCCCCGGCGCCGTCCGCACGGCTTCCGGCAGGTTCGAGAACAAGCGCAGCGGACCGAGGAGGTAGGCAGTCGCCGCGCCGGCCCCCACCGCTACGAGTAACAAAGTGCCGACGAACTCCGCGAGCAACCGTTTCGCGGTGCTCGGCGTCGTGTCCAATGCCAATGACTCTGTGGCCATCCGTTCTCCTCTCGTTATGCCTCGTCGGAGGCGAGCGAACCCGCCTTCTCCTTTATGTCTTCGAGGACCGGTGCGTTCTGCAGCGTCGTAACGTCACCGAGCTCTCGCCCTTCTGCTACATCGCGAAGCAACCGACGCATGATCTTTCCGGACCGCGTCTTCGGCAGGTCGTCGGTGAACACGATCGATTGCGGTCGCGCGATCTTCCCGATGACATCTGCCACGTGTTCCCGCAGGGCCATCATCAACTCTTCGGTGCCTTCGTTGCCGGACTTCGGGGTCACGAACGCCACGATGGACTCGCCCTCCCGGGGGTCGCGCCGGCCGACGACCGCCGCCTCGGCGACCGCAGGGTGATCCACCAGCGCCGATTCGACCTCGTAGGTCGAGATCCGGTGGCCGGCCACGTTCATGACGTCGTCGACCCGGCCGAGGAGCCAGAAGTAGCCGTCGTCGTCGAGCTTGGCCCCGTCTCCCGGGAAGTAGGTCTCGTCGCCGTACTTCGCGAAATACGTCTCCCGGTAGCGCTCGTCGTCGCCGTAGATCGTGCGCATCATGCCGGGTACGGGGCGTTTGAGGATCAGGTAGCCGCCGCCCCCGCGCCCGACCGGTTCGCCCTTCTCGTCGACCACGTCCGCGGAGACGCCCGGGTAGGGGCGCGTTGCGGATCCGGGCTTCAACGTCGTTATCCCCGGCAGGGCCGAGATGGCGATGTGACCGGTCTCGGTTTGCCACCACGTATCCACCACGGGGCAATTCCCACCGCCGATGAACTCCTGGTACCAGATCCACGCTTCGGGGTTGATCGGCTCGCCGACACTCCCGAGCAGCCGCAACGACGACAGGTCGTGCTTGTTCGGGAGATCCGGCCCCCACTTCATGAACGTCCTGATGGCGGTCGGGGCGCAGTAGAGGATCGTGACCCCGTACTCCTCGACGATCGACCACCACCGATCCTTGTCGGGGTAGTCGGGTGCTCCTTCGTAGAGGATCGAGGTGCACCCGTTCGCAAGGGGCCCGTACACGATGTAGCTGTGCCCGGTGACCCAGCCGATGTCGGCGGCGCACCAGTACACGTCCGTTTCCGGCTTGATGTCGAAGATCAGATGGTGGGTCGAGCTGACGCCCGTGAGGTAGCCACCGGTCGTGTGCACGATCCCTTTCGGCTTTCCGGTCGTCCCCGAGGTGTAGAGGATGTAGAGCATGTCCTCGGCGTCGAGGGGCTCGGCCGGGCACTCGGGTGACGCGGCGCCGATGAGGTCCGCATAGACGAGATCGCGGCCTTCGGTCATGGAGACGTCTTCGTTGGTGCGCCTCACGACGATCACGTGCTCGATGGAAGGGGTTCCCTCGAGCGCCGCATCGGCATTGGCTTTCAGCGGCACGATCTCACCGCGCCGGTAGCCGCCGTCGGCCGTTATCAGCACTTTCGCTTCGGCGTCGTTGATCCGGTCGCGCAGCGACTCGGCC
>DASSMG010000312.1:0-7641 GCA_035688995.1 Actinomycetota bacterium | reverse complement strand
GACCACGCCAGTACCGATGCGATCGAGAGCACGCGTCCGAGCATCCGGTTGGGCACGATCGCCTGACGCAAGCTCCCCGTGTTGATGTTGAAGAGGATGCCCGCCCCCTGGGCGACGGACCACAGGGGCAGCGCGATCGCGAAGGAACGCTGGAAAGAGAACACGACGATGCACAGCCCATCGATCACGAGCGCGGTCAAAGCGACGCGACTGAAACTCCATCGCTTCCGGAAGCGACCGGCCAAGAGCCCACTTACGACGATGCCGGCGCTGCCGGCCGCGAAGAGAACACCTACGGCCGCGTCGGTCGCCGTTAGACGTTCCTTGGCGAACAGGATGATCTCCGCGTAGGTCCCTGCGGCGATGAAGTTGACGATGGCCATCATGATCGAGATGTTCCGCAGGATGGGATGCCGCAGGACGTAGCGCAAGCCGTCCTTCACGTCTTCCAGTATCGGTTTGCGCTCGGGAGGTTCTTCGTCGGTGTTGAAACGCGACCGCACCAACACGAGCGACAACGACGACACTCCGAAGGTCGCGGCATCGATCCAGATCAGATCGTGCACCGCTACGAACGCGAGAAGCGCTCCCCCGATGATCGGGCCGAACACCTGGGCGGCGGAGTAGCTCGCCTGAACCCTCCCGTTCGCAGTAACGAGGTCGTCGGTGGGAACGAGGCTTGGGATCGCGGCGAACTCTCCGGCGTCGAAGAAGATCGCCATCGTGGAGCTGACGAACCCGACCACGTAGACCCACCACACCGGCAGGGCATCGAAAAGTGCCAGGGCGGGGATCGTCGCCATCACGAGAGCCCTGCCGACGTCGGTCGCGATCATCATCGGCTTGCGCTCGACGCGATCGACGTAGGCGCCGATGAACAGCCCGAACAACAGATAAGGAAGCATCTGAACCGCGGCCTGTAGCCCGAGGTTGACCGCCGATCCGGTCAGCTTGAAGATCAACAGCGGCAACGCGAACCACGAGATGGAATCTCCGAGCTTCGAGATCGTCTGGCCGGCCCAGAACTTCCAGAAGTCCGGTTTCACGCTATGGGGGAACCGTCCGCATGCCGGTCGAGTCGAAGGACGTCGTTGTAGGTCTCGCGGCGAACGATCTCGGTGGCCGCGCCGTCGGCAACCATGACCACCGGCGGCCGTGGGATCCGGTTGTAGTTGTTTGCCATCGCGTAGGTGTAAGCGCCGGTCGCGGGGATGACCAGGAGATCGCCGACCGCCACGTCCTCGGGAAGGTGCGCGTCGCGGATCAACAGGTCGCCCGATTCGCAGTGCTTACCTGCAACCGTGACGCGTGGCCCCTCCTCGGCGTCCATGCGAGTAGCGATCCGCGCTTCGTAGCGGGCCCCGTACAACGCCGGACGGATGTTGTCGGACATGCCTCCGTCGACGCTCACGTAGGTGCGAACACCGGGGATCTTCTTGATCGTTCCGATCCGGTAGAGGGTCACGGCCGAACTACCTATCAACGCGCGGCCGGGCTCCAGGAAGACCTCCGGAACGGTGAGGCCCCGCTCGGCGAACAGCGACGAGACCGTCGAGAGCAATCGCTCGCCGGCTTCCGCGGGATCGGGGGTCGTCTCGTCCCGGGTGTGCGCGATCCCCAACCCGCCGCCGAGATTGATCTCGCGGATCGTGAGCCCGAATCGCTCTTTGGCTGCCACGAGGAAATCGGCGAGACGTTCGATGGCCAGATCGAACGCGGTCAGCTCGAAGATCTGCGATCCGATGTGGGCGTGGACACCTACGAGCGAGCATCCCGGGATCTCGAGGGCGCGCCGCACCGCGTCGAGTGCTATGCCGCTGCCCAAGGTGAACCCGAACTTGGAATCTTCCTGGCCCGTCTGAACGAACTCGTGCGTGTGAGCTTCGACGCCGGGAGTGAGCCGCAGCAGGAGGTCGGTCTCGACTCCGAGTCGCTCGATGCGATCGAGTTCGTCGAACGAGTCCGCGACGATCCGCCCGACCCCGGCCTCGTGCGCCATCTGGAGCTCGACCTCGGACTTGTTGTTGCCGTGAAAGATGATTCGCTCGGTCGGAAAGCCCGCAGTGACGGCGGTCGTCAGTTCCCCGCCGGAGCACACGTCGAGGCTGAGCCCGAGATCCCTCACGACCTCGAGGATCCCGACACAGCAGAACGCCTTGCCTGCGTAATAGATGTGGTCGGGAGCCACCACCGAGGTGAACGCTTTCGCGCGGCCCTCCAGCGTCGCGCGATCGACGACGATGACGGGTGTGCCGAAGCGATCGGCGAGATCGGCTGCATCGCATCCCGCGATGACCAGGTGACCGTCGACGACCCGTGCGGTGTCGGGAAAAACGTCTTTCACGCGTGGAAGGTTACGGCAGCGCCTTCAGTTCGCCTGCGAAGATGAGCCGGCATCGGCCGCCCACCCGGACGTGGCCCTCACTCGCATCGAGTTCGATCGTCGAAGGCCGCCCCATCTCGACGCCTTGGGTCATCTCGAGACGGATGTCGCCGATGCGCGCCGCGAGGTACATGCCGAGCGCCGCAGCCGCCGACCCCGTCGCCGGGTCCTCCGCCACGCCGACCCCCGGGAAGAAGCCACGCGATCTGATCGCGCCCGCTTTCACCGGCGCGAAGCAATAGGCCCCCATCGGATCCACGTCCGTTAGCGATGCCTGCGGTTGAACCCGTCCCAGGGTCTCGACATCGCGCAGAGGGACCATCAATTGGTGGAGGCCCGCGTCGCCGTAGCCGGGACGGAGCCGGCCGGGACGTCCGATCTCGCGGGCCTCGAACCCGATATCCGTCGCTTCGATGGACAGTGCCGCCGCGATCTCGGCAACGATGTTCGGTTTCGTGGCCTCCAGATCGTCTTCACTCGATCCGGTTCGGTCGAACCAAACGTCCGCGCCGGAGAACGAAACGCGCGTCTCGCCCGCGGCGGAGCGCTGCACGACGTGATCCCCGGTGACGAGTTCGATCTCTTTGAGTAGCCATGCAGTGCCGATCGTCGGATGTCCCGCGAAGGGGAGCTCGGAGGAGGGCGTGAAGATCCGGACGTCGTACGAATCGCGGGTCGTCGAGGTGACGAACGTCGTTTCGGAGAGATTCATCTCGCGAGCGAGTGCCTGCATCTGGTCCGTCGTCAGGTCGCCGGCATCCGGAAATACGGCGAGAGGGTTGCCCTGGTACGCGTTGTGAGCGAAGACATCGAGTTGATAGAAGTTCACGTCACATCCGTTCCGGGGCGCCGACCCCAAGGAGACCAAGACCATCCTTGATCACTTCCTTGGTTGCCACACACAACGTGAGCCGCGATCGCGTCAACGCGGCGTCGTCCGTCATCACCCGGCAGTCCCGGTAGAAGGCAGTGAAGTCGGACGCGAGTTGCTCCACGAAACGTGTAACGCGTTGCGGAGCACGGAATTCCGCCGCCTCGGTCAGTTCCTCTTCGTAGGAGGCGATCCGCCTCATCAGCGCGTCTTCGCTCGGGTGATCGAGGTTGTCCAACTCGATATCGGTCCCGTCGATCGCGACACCCTCGGCGGCCGCCCGTCTGAGGATCGAGCAGATCCGGGCATGTGCGTACTGCACGTAATAGACGGGGTTGTCGGGGGCCTGTTCCTTAGCCAGGTCGACATCGAAGTCCAACGGCGCGTCCATCGAGCGCGTCAGGAAGATGTAACGCGCGGCATCCCGTCCAACCTCTTCGACCAGATCGTCGAGGGGCACGACGACGCCCGCTCTCTTCGATGCCTTCTTGGCCTCCCCGCCGCTGGACAGCGTGACGATCTGAACCAACGGGATCTCGACGCGATCGCGTCCGAAACCGAGGGCGTCGGCCGCTGCCTTCAAACGCGCGATCGTCCCGTGGTGGTCGGCCCCCCAGAGATAGATGAGATGGTCGAACCCGCGGGCGAACTTGTCCACGAGGTAGCCGAGATCGGCAGCGAAGTACGTGGGTCTGCCGTCGGAACGAAGCACGACCCGATCGAGGTCGTCACCGAACTTGGACGACAGGAACCACACCGCGCCGTCACGCTCCTCGATCAAGTCTTGGGCGCGCAGCCGATCGATCGCTGCGGTGACTTCACCGCGGTCGTGGAGCGTCGCTTCGGAGAACCACACATCGAAGGTCGTTCCGAAGAGCGCGAGCGATTCCTTGGCCCTGGAGATCATCCGTTCGGCGGCCATCGTCCGGATCGTCTCGTCGCGACGAGCGGGATCGGCCGCCACGAGCGAGTCACCGACCTCCTCGGCGATCTCGACGGCAAGGTCGGTGACGTAGGTCCCTTGGTAACCGTCCTCGGGCACCTCGGCGGCGACGCCGAAGTGCTGCAGGTACCTCGCCGAGACGGATTGACCGAACAAGACGAGCTGTCGCCCGGCGTCGTTGAAGTAGAACTCGCGCGTCACTTCGTGGCCGGTGGCCTCGAGCAGGTTCGAGATCGTGTCGCCGATCGCGGCATGCCTTCCCAGAACCACCGTGATCGGGCCCGTCGGATTCGCCGAGACGTATTCGACGTTCACCTTCGTGCCGCGTCCGACATCGCTACGGCCGAAGCGTCCGTCACCCGCGGCAGCAAGGCGAACGGCTTCATGCAACCACCGCGACGAGAGATGGAAGTTCAGGAATCCGGGGCCCGCGACTTCGACACTCGCGACGTGATCGGACGGCGGGATGAGCTCGACCAGCGCAGTCGCGAGCGCCCGCGGGTTACCGCCTTTGGACGCGGCAAGCGCGACGTTCGTCGCCCAATCGCCGTGGGCACGCTTACGCGGACGTTCGAAGTGAGGCTCGGGGATGTCGTCTTCGGGAAGCAATCCCTGCGACGCCGCGGCGCGCAGGGCGGACGTCATCAGCTCGGCAAGGTGATCGGTGACCACCGCGTCAGGTTAGGAGTTGTTCGATCGTTTCGACGAGGGTGTCGGGGTCGAACGGCTTCGTGAGGTACGCCTGGACCCCGTACTCCTTGCCCTTCTCGATGTCGGATTCCTGAGCCTTGGCCGACAGGAACACGACGGGGATGTCTCTCGTGTCGGCGGAGGCTTTGAGCCGCTCGCACGTCTGGTAGCCGTCGAGGCGCGGCATCATGATGTCGAGGACCACGAGATCGGGGTGCTCCCGCGCCGCGATCTCGAGAGCCTCTTCGCCGTGATGGGCGAGGAGCGTCTCGTAGCCTTCGACCTCGAGGTTGACCTGAAGGACCCTGAGGATCGCGGGATCGTCATCGCAGATGAGTATGCGTTTAGGGGCGGCCGCCACAGGGCGGGAATCGTATCCCCCGCCGCCGGACCCATGTCGGACGACCGCCTGACCCGAGTCGACAGGGCGGCGAGGACCCCACGCACCACTTGTTCGGTGAAGATCCTGGACATCCACCCAGCGGTGCGACACAGTTTCTGCGAACCGTCGTTGAGGGGGTTCCGGTGCTGGGCGGCACAACGAAGATCACATCTCTACTGATGGCGACGACGCTCCTGCTGGCGTCCTGTACGGGGAGCGGGAAAAACGACGCCGCCACGGGAGTCGAAGAGCTCTCGCCCGAGCAGGCGCGATCGGCGTTGACCGATCAGCTCGAGACCCCCGTCACCGCTCCGGGCAACGACGCGGTCGCGGCGAAATCATTGGCCGCCCAGGCGGAAGATCCCGATGTGGGTCCGGCCGCAGTGATGGAGATCCTGTCGCGCGCCGGGATCGCAGTGCTCTCCTCGTCGGACGGAGCGATCCTCAACCGCCCGGCCGAACCCACCTTTATCGACCTCTACGTGTACGACTTCCAGGTGCCGATGCTGGCGCAGAGCCTGGCCGATCACGAAACGATGCCCTTCGAGGACTTCGCGAACCTCGTGTCGCTGATGAAGGTTGGGGTGACCGAGAGCAAGCTCCTATCCAGCCTGCACGAGTGGATGAAGAGTGGCACCGCCAAGCCTTACGGAAAGCTGAGTTTCCATGTACTTGAAACCCGGGAGCTCGGGAAGTTGCACGAGCCCGCAGCCGATCCGGCGACGTCCTCGGATCCCGACATCGATTACCTGCAGATGGTTCTGATGGCGGCGAGCCTGATGAGCCGGACCGGCAAACTTTCATCGATCGAAACCGCCTCTGCCTTCGCCGGCGACACCAGGGTCGCGCAGACCAAGTGTCGTGAACCGTCGGGCGACGATGGCTACGACTCGGGGCTCTTCGACGAAACGAAGAAGAGGCTGTGGAACCAGGCGGCCAACGTGGCTGCCGGCGAGCACGGTGAAAAAGCCGGGGAAGCGGCCGGCGCCGCGCAAGACGTCTACGAGATCCTCACGAGCGGCATCGCCGTCGGGCTCCTGCTCGCCGGTCTGCACATCAAGGTCGAGAACGACACCGGCGGCAAACCCGTGCACTACCGCCACAACCGCGCTCCCGCCGCGAACAACATGGCGAAGTTCACCGCCACCGTGAGCTTCTATTCGCCTCTGCCCGGAGTCTCGGTCGAGTGCGGCATCCTGCGTGGCCTGAAACTCCCGGCCAACAACGGCCCCCGCGCCGGCTTCAAGGTGCAATGGGACTTGCCTGGCACCTCCCACGTCGAAACGGCACCCGGATCGAGCGGGAAGCTGAAGCGTGGCGGCGGCGGCGGAGAGATCACCAAGGACGACGGGCAGTCGATCTTCGAAGTCCAGACCCTCGAAGAAAGCGCGTGCAAGAAGGATCTCGGTACGTGCGGCAAGGGACAGGTCGTGAAAGGTCGCCAGTACGTGAAGGCAGAGGTCGACCTCACGACCGACCCACCCATCAAGCTCGCAGACCTCATCTTCGAAGGGGATCTCGAGAGCTCGACGTCCAACTTGATTAAGGCGGCGTACAACGTCCTGCTCGACGTGATCAAGGAGATCGGAGCCCCCAGCGCGACGGACTCCGTCGCGGTCGAGTTCCACGGCGGCGACTACAAGATCGAGTACGCCAAGAACGGGATGCGCTTCACCGGGAAGAAGTGCGACGGTCCTGCCGGACACTGGGACATCGATGTCTCCGGGCAGTTGGGGGCGTCGGGATCACTCCCGCTCTCCCTCGACGGGCACATCGACATCGAGATCGACGACGCCGACCTCGGTGGCCCTGCGACCGGTCACATCGAGTTGCAGACGGTCGGTGGGAGCTTCTTCTTCGGTGCCCTCAACTTCGACTTCACGGGAGATGCGCAGTTCGAGTTCCACGGTGACTTCGCCAAGATGCGCGTTACGAACGTCAAGGCGACGGGACGAGCAACGGGGTCCGCGGGGGGCACGTCCATAAGCAAGGCGCTGGCCGGTGAAGGTGGTGGGGGTCTCCCGTTGCCGGTCCAGGTGGGGACCTTCTGCAGCGGCGGGGACTAAGACCGACCCTCATAGACTGCGACACGCGCCCCCGTAGCTCAGGGGATAGAGCACTCGCCTCCGGAGCGAGGTGCGCAGGTTCGAATCCTGCCGGGGGCACTGAGCGCGCAGCGCGGGCACACGGCAGGCCGAGTGGCCCGTGAGGTCTGTCTCGTTCATCCTGCCGGGGGCTCTGAGCGCGCAGCGCGGGCACACGGCAGGCCGAGTGGCCCGTGAGGTCTGTCTCGTTCATCCTGCCGGGGGCACTGAGCGCGCAGCGCGGGCACACGGCAGGCCGAGTGGCCCGTGAGGTCTGTCTCGTTCATC
>DASSMG010000311.1:0-2818 GCA_035688995.1 Actinomycetota bacterium | reverse complement strand
GAACCTCGGCGCGGTCGTGGGAAAGATCTTCAACCCCGACGTCCCCGCCACGGAGACGATCGCTAGCTATTGGTACTTCGCAATCGCTCTATTCGGCGCCGCCATGACTCCGTACGAGGTCTTCTTCTATTCGTCCGGGGCCGTCGAGGAGAGATGGAGCGAGAAGGACCTCTCCCTCAACAAGGTGACGGCCTACATCGGGTTCGCCTTCGGAGCGTTCCTCGCCGCCAGCGCGATCGCGGTCGCGGCTCAGGTGTTCAAGCCGCTGGGGATCAGTGTCGACGAGCTGTCCCAGGTCGCCCTCGGCCCGGCGAAGGCGTTGGGAACCGTAGGTCTCATCGCGTTCCTGGTGGGGCTCTTCGCATCCACGTTCGGGGCCGCTCTGGAAGTCAGTCTCTCGACGGGTTATTCGATCGCCCAGTTCTTCGGCTGGACGTGGGGGAAGTTCGAAGACACCAAGAGCGCGTCCCGGTTCCATCTGTCGATCATCGTTCTAGTCGTGGTTGCAACGCTGACCCTCTTCACTTCCGTGGACCCGGTGAAGGTCACGGAGATAGCGGTGATCTTCTCTGCGATCGCCCTGCCGTTGACTTACATCCCGATCCTCATCGTGTCCAACGATCGGGAGTACCTCGGCGATCACGCCAACGGCAGAGTTCTCAACGCGGTCGGCAGCGCCTACCTCGTGATCGTCACCATCGCGGCCCTCGCCGCGATCCCACTGATGATCTGGACGAAGATGGGGTCCTGATGGTCGACGACATCCTCGTGTCGAGAGACACGCTCGACCTAGGTCTCGATCTCCTCGATCGACTGATCCTCGACAGCACGGGAGAGCCATGCGGAAGGGTCGACGATCTGGAATTGGAGCTCCGGGACGACGTGCCGGTCGTGACCGCGATCCTTACGAACCCGGGGGCTCTGGCAACCCGACTCGGAGGGAGAGTCGGCAGCGTCATCGCTCACTTGTGGCGTCGATTCCACGATCTCGGCGATCCTCGCCCGATCCGGATCCCGTGGGACCTCGTGGTTCGCGTCGACTTCGCCGTTCACATCGCGGTCGAACGCCACGAATTCGGGTTGACGAGATCCGAGGAATGGGCCCGGACGTTGCTCGACAAGGTTCCCGGTCTCTGATGCGCGCGAGCGAGATCCTCGGCCGGCACGTCGTCACCTCCGACGGCCGTGACATCGGAACCGTCTTCGACATCGAGGCCGATATCCGCACCGACGGTGCGGTCAGCGAGATCCGGGTCGTTCGCTTGCTCGCCGGTCCCGCAGCGTCGATCTTGCGCTTGGGGTTCCGTCGGCGGGACATGGGAGGACCGATCGGTGTGCGGTTCCTCGCCCACCGTCTGCGCGGGTTTGCCGTGGAGTGGCGGCAGGTCGAGGAGGTCGGCGACGTGATCTCGCTCGGTGTCGACCTCGACGAGCTGGAGACCCTCGGATAAGTGCAGGTCGGATGGGTAGGTAATCCTCGATGGTCGGAGAGATCGACACCGCTGCCGCTCTGATCCCAGCCCGCCCGACGCTCCCGAAACTGCGTGAGGCCGCGGCCGGCTGCCGGGCGTGTCATCTCTACAAGACGGGTACTCAGACGGTCTTCGGCGAGGGGCGCAGGAAGGCCGAAGTCGTCTTCGTGGGAGAGCAACCGGGCGACAAGGAGGATCTCGAAGGGAGGCCGTTCGTTGGTCCGGCCGGTCGAGTGCTCGATGCCGCACTCGAGAGGGCCGGGATCGACCGGGATCTCGTCTACATAACGAACGTCGTCAAGCACTTCAAATGGGAAGCGCGCGGCAAGCGGCGCATCCACAAGAAACCGAACATGTCGGAGATAACGGCGTGCAAGCCATGGCTCGAGGCGGAATTGGACGTCATAAGGCCCAAAGCCCTCGTTTGTCTGGGGTCGACGGCGGCTCAGGCGTTGCTGGGGCGGGATTTCAAGGTCACCCAGCGCCGTGGCGAGCTCGTCGAGAGTCCTTTGGCGGCGCTCGTGACCGCCACGATCCATCCTTCGGCGATACTGCGCGAGCGCGATGAGAAGTCGCGGCACGATGCGATGGAAGCTTTCGTCGAGGATCTGACGAATCTCGCCACCGAACTGAAGGGGTCCTAGTGCAAGGCGACGCACCGACACCCGAGAAAGTGGTCGCGGTTCCGGCCGATACCGGGCCCGAGGGTGAAGAAGAGCAGGTCACCGACGCGATCCATCAACCCGCGAAGGTCATGCGCATCGCGACGATGGTTCGCCAGCTGCTCGACGAGGTGCGGCATTCCCCGCTCGACGAGGCAACCCGCTCACGACTCCGCGATATCTACGAGACCTCGGTCAAGGAACTCGGTGAGGTCTTGTCGCCGGACCTTCGCGACGAGTTGACCCGGCTGAGTTTGCCGTTCGAGTCGGAGGCGCCGTCCGATGCCGAGCTTCGTATAGCTCACGCTCAACTGGTGGGGTGGCTGGAAGGTCTGTTCCACGGCATCCAAGCGATGCTCTTCGCGCAACAGGCAGAGAGCCGTGCTCGCTTCGAAGAGATGCGGCGTCAGAGTCTTCCCGCTCCGGAGGACGTGCAACAACCGCACGACGGGCAAGGCTCTTACCTGTAGGCCGTTCCGCTTACTTGCGAACGACCCTCATGATCGAGTTCTCCGTCATGAAATAGAGCCACCCTCCCGGTCCGGTCGCGACATCGACGATGCTCGAGTTCGAGTCGAACACGGTGCGATCGTTCCGAACCTTCGTGTGACGGGCGTTCATCACGAAGCGATGGATTCGTCCGGTTCCGTAATCGCCCATCACGAGCCCGCGCAGGGCTTTCAA